>NZ_BAFM01000007.1 GCF_000334895.1 Halococcus agarilyticus
TACGCTCTATGCGAACGATATCTCCTACTTCGCTCTGGTTTACGAATACATCCGAATGAGTTGACACAAGAAGCTGAGGACCGTCATCCCTACTCATTTGTTGAATTGTATCGAAGACTCTCTGTTCAGCTTCAGGATGTAAGTGGAGTTCTGGCTCTTCAACCAGTAGCAGATCTGTATTTTCCGATGCCAAGAATACCTGGGTGAGAAGAACCAGTATTTCCTTCGACCCCGACGATATCTCTTTAGAATTGAATTTCTTTTCAAAAGAACCCTCTTCAACCATTATTGTGAATTCGTTGTTGCTGTCCCCTTCTAAGTGATATTCAACGGTCAGATCAGTGACTCCATCCATAATCTCGACGTACTTCTCAGATATTTTGTTGAAGAGTTCTCGATTAGTGTTGTCAATACTATGGAGAACTTGCACCAGATTTCGGCCGTCTCTCTAGGGATACGTTGTATGGCACTTCCATTATATTCTCTGGCCTTCTAAACGGACCAACAAACTTCCAATTTTCAAATGAATCTTCTATTATGTCGCTGTATGTTCCCTTCAACGTGTTTCCGCTGAAGCTGCTCGAACTATGTTTACTGACTTCACCTAATTCGACACGATCACCGTGATAGTTCACGAAGTATTGTATTGTTGGTCTTTTCCCGTGTTCGATGATCATATCAATTTGCAGTTCAGACAGCCAGTCGTTGGCAGCAAAATTTCTGGAGGTAATACGCGGTTCACTATCGATTTTCTCCATTAGCTGGGAGTGTTCGCTGTCCGAGAGCTCGAATCGCAAACTGATTTGGATTGTATCGTTATCTCTTTTGCCAGTCACAGCACTTCTAAACCAGCTTGATTTTACTTCTTGCCCACGAGACATATAGAGTCGCTGAAAGTCTATAATTGAATCGACTACACCGGACTTCCCGGAATTGTTTTTTCCTATTAGAATGGTTGAGTCTGAGGCAACAAATTCACCCTGTTCTATGCTTTTATAGCCATCAACCTCCCAATGAATAAGTTTCATCTTCGACCCGTGATCAGCAGAAGTGCGCTGGCCGAGATTTGAACTCGGGTTGTGACCATGGCAAGGTCACGTGATACCACTACACTACCAGCGCCCTGCACTCCTTCGTACCCCGGTGAGAGATAAAAGCGTTCCGAACCCGCCCGGCTGTGGCAGTACCCACCGTCGTGGTCGCTCGAATCGCCTGTGAACGCCACACACGCACCGAGCGAAGCGCTACGTTTTTGTAACCCACTACGGTAGAAGCGCTACAGTCTAGTGGCACGGCGCGAAAGCGTCACGGCATGACAGTCAGCCTGCTCGTGCCGTCGTCCCTTTGCCGGGAGGCCGCCGACAAGCGCGAGGCGACCCACAAGGTCGGTCTCGTTGCCCGTGCGGCCACCGTCTTCCGGGTCGACCGCGTTACGATCTTCCCGGATTCCGACGGCGACCGGCGATGGGGCGGCGGGTTCGTTTCCACGGTACTGCGGTACGCCGCGACCGCCCCGTACCTCCGAAAGGAGGCGTGGGGCACGCGGGACGAACTGGAGCAGGTGGGCGTCCTGCCGCCGCTTCGCGCCGTCTCACGGACCGGCTCCGAATCCCAAGGTTCGGGGTCGTCAAGACAGGGAATCGTGACCGAGGTCGGCCCTGATGGACGCGTTCGGGTCAATTGCGGACTGCAACACCCGATCTCGCTGGTCGATCCCACCGACGTGGGACTCGACGAGGGAGAGCGTGTGACCGTCAGGATCTCTTCGCGAGAGCCGGTTCGCGCGCGGATCGTCGACGAGCCCGCACCCGGGTTCGCCGTCGAGCGTGCGGACCTCTCGGCAGCGCTCGGCCGTGAGGACGCCGGGCTCCGGATCGCCACGTCGCGCCACGGTGAGGCGCTCACGACGGAGCGACTCGGGGTGCTGGCCGGACGGGTCGAAGACGGCATGACCGTCGCCTTCGGCGCGCCCGAGCGAGGGCTGCCGGCGATGCTCGGCATCGACGAGGCGTCGGTGGCGAGTGCGGACGAGACCGGGTCGGACCCTGCGGGGTTCGATCGCTGGCTCGACACGGTTCCGAACCAGGGCAGCGAGGTCGTGCGCACCGAAGAAGCGGTGTTCGCCACCCTCGCCTGTCTCACCCTACCGCGATAGCAGGAGGAGAACACATATGGTACAACCAAGCAGACCACGCAAGGGCTCGTTGGGATACGGCCCGCGACAACGCGCGAGTAGCGAAGTCCCGCGCTTCGGCTCGTGGCCCGACGCTGACGGCCAGCCCGGGCTTCAGGGCTTTGCTGGCTACAAAGCCGGCATGAGCCACGTCGTGATGATCGACGACGCGGCGAACTCGCCGCGCGAAGGCATGGAACAGACAGTACCCGTGACGGTGGTCGAGACGCCGCCGATGCGGGCGGTCGCGCTCCGGGCGTACGAGGACACGCCCTACGGGCTCCGACCGTTGACCGAGACGTGGACCGACGAGCCCCACGCCGATCTGGAGCGGGCGCTCGACGTTCCCGAGAGCGGGGGCGACCCCGACGACTTCCGGGCAGCCATCAGTGAGGCCGAGATCGGCGACGTCCGCGCGATCACCCACACGGTTCCGGGCGAGATGGCGAACGTCCCGAAGAAACGCCCCGACGTGATGGAGACCCGGATCGGCGGCGGGAGCGTCGACGATCGGGTCGAGTTCGGACTCGAACTCGTCTCCGGCGGCGGTGAACACAATCTCACCGAGGTGTTCCGCCCCGGCGAGTACATGGACGCCGCCGGCGTCACCAAGGGCAAGGGCACCCAGGGCCCCGTCAAGCGCTGGGGCGTCCAGAAACGGAAGGGCAAACACTTCCGCCAGGGCTACCGCCGACGGATCGGCAACCTCGGCCCGTGGAACCCTTCGAGGGTTCGCTCGACTGTCCCCCAGCAGGGCCAGACGGGCTACCACCAGCGCACCGAGCTCAACAAACGCCTCGTCGACGCCGGCGACGGCGACGAGCCCTCCGTTGACGGCGGGTTCGTCAACTACGGCGAGATCGACGGGCCGTACGCGCTCGTGAAAGGATCGCTCCCCGGTCCGGACCAGCGGCTTCTCCGGTTCCGGCCGGCAATCAGACCAGGCGACCAGCCGCGCCTCGATCCCGAGGTCCGGTACGTCTCGACGGCATCGAACCAGGGGCAAGGATAAATGAACGCAACAGTCTACGACACCGACGGCGGCGAGGCGGGCGAGGTCGACCTCCCCACGATATTCGAGACGCCGTACCGGCCCGACCTGATCGGCGATGCGGTGCGCGCCGCGCAGGCGAACCGCACCCAGGCGACCGGTGCCGACGACTACGCCGGGATGCGGACGCCCGCCGAGTCACAGGGCAGCGGTCGCGGCATGGCCCACGTTCCCCGATCGAACGGCCAGGGCCGCCGCGTCCCCCAGACCGTGGGCGGCCGGAAGGCTCACCCGCCGAAAGAGGAGAAGGACAGCTCGAAACAGATCAACACGAAGGAACGAAAGCTCGCCACCCGGAGCGCGATCGCGGCGACCGCCGACGCCGAACAGGTGGCCGACCGTGGCCACGACTTCGACGATCTCGAGCTCCCGCTCGTGGTGAGCGACGAGTTCGAAGAGCTCGTGAAGACCCAGGAGGTCGTCTCGCTGCTCGAAGCGCTCGGCGTCCACGACGACATCGAGCGCGCCGAGGACAAGCGGATCCGCGCGGGACGCGGGACGACGCGTGGCCGGAAGTACAAGCGGCCGTCGTCGATCCTGTTCGTCACGAGCGACGAACCCTCGCGCGCGGCGCGAAACCTCGCGGGAGCGGACGTCGCCACCGCACGAGAGGTCAACACCGAGGACCTCGCGCCGGGCGCACAGGGCGGTCGGCTGACGATCTGGACCGAGAGCGCCATCGAGGAGGTGGCCGATCGATGAGTTCGATCCGCTACCCCCACGTCACCGAGAAGGCGATGAACGAGATGGACTACCGGAACAAGCTCCAGTTCATGGTCTCGATCGACGCGACGAAACCCGAGATCGCCGAGGAGATCGAGGAGCGCTTCGACGTCTCGATCGTCGACGTCACCACGCAGGTGACGCCGAACGGCGAGAAGAAAGCCACCGTCAAACTCAGCGAGGACGACGACGCGGACGAAGTCGCCTCGCGCATCGGGGTGTTCTGAACATGGGACGACGAATTCAAGGACAGCGCCGGGGTCGGGGCGGCCCGACGTTCCGCGCGCCATCCCACCGATACAAGGCCGACCTGTCGCACCGATCGACCGAAGAGGGCGACCTGATTGCCGGCACGGTCGTCGACATCGAGCACGACCCCGCCCGGAGCGCACCCGTGGCGGCGATCGAGTTCGACGACGGCGACCAGCGCCTCGTGCTCGCGCCGGAAGGCATCGGCGTGGGCGAGGAGATCCAGGTCGGCGTCTCGGCCGAGATCAAGCCGGGCAACACGCTCCCGCTCGCCGAGATCCCCGAAGGGGTCCCGGTGTGTAACGTCGAGAGCCAGCCTGGCGACGGCGGGAAGTTCGCCCGCGCGTCGGGCGTGAACGCCCAGCTCATCACCCACGACCGCCGCGCGGCGGTCGTCGAACTGCCGAGCGACGAGGTGAAGCGCCTCGATCCGCAGTGTCGCGCCACGATCGGCGTGGTCGCGGGCGGCGGCCGTACCGAAAAGCCGTTCGTGAAGGCAGGCAACAAGCATCACAAGATGCGCGCACGCGGGACGAAGTACCCACGGGTGCGCGGCGTCGCGATGAACGCCATCGACCACCCGTTCGGCGGTGGCGGTCGCCAGCACCCCGGGAAACCGAAAAGCGTCTCGCGTGACGCGCCGCCCGGCCGGAAGGTCGGCGACATCGCCAGCAAGCGGACCGGGAGGAAGTGACTCATGAGTTCGGACTACAGAACCGGTCGCGAGGGCGAGTTCACCTACCGCGGCCACACGGTCGAGGAGCTACAGGAGATGGACCGAGAGGCGGTCGCGGAGCTGCTACCCGCACGCCTGCGCCGCACCATCGAGCGCGGCCTCTCGGTCGAACAGGAACAGCTGATCGAGGAGGCCGCCGAAAGCGGCACCGAGGAGACCGCGAACGATCCGATCAGGACGCACCTGCGCGACATGCCGGTGCTGCCCGCGTTCGTCAACAAGACGTTCGCGGTTCACAACGGCCAGGAGTTCGAGCGGGTCCGCGTCGAGCCAGAGATGCTCGGCCATTACCTGGGCGAGTTCCAGCTCACCCGGACCTCGGTCGAGCACGGCCAGGCGGGGATCGGCGCGACACGCTCCTCGAAGTTCGTGCCGCTCAAATGATGGAGGATTAGAGTACTACCGCAATGGGAATCAGTTACAGCGTGGACGCGGACCCCGAGCGAACGGCGAAAGCCATGCTCCGGGAGCGCCACATGAGCCACAAGCACAGCAAGGAGATCGCCCGAGAGCTGAAGGGCCAGACCGTCGCCGACGCACGCGAGTACCTCGAGAGCGTGATCGCGGGCGACCGGTCGGTTCCCTTCCGCTCACACAACTCGGGCGTCGGGCATCGCAGCGACATCGACGGCTGGGACGCCGGTCGCTACCCCGAGAAGGCCTCGAAGGCCTTCCTCGACCTGCTCGAAAACGTCGGCGCGAACGCCGAACACCAGGGGTTCGAGCCCGATCCGATGACGATCAAACACGTCGCCGCCCACAAGATCGGCGAAGTGCAGGGCCGCAAGCCCCGGGCGATGGGCCGCGCGAGCGCGTGGAACACGCCCGAGGTCGACGTCGAGCTGATCGTCGAAGAACCCGACGAGGAGGAGGGTGAGAACTGATGGGCTCCGAACAGACGTTCATCGAGGACGGGATGCAGCGGACCCAGATCGACGAGTTCTTCGGCGACGAGCTGGAGCGCGCCGGCTACGGTGGGATGGACCTCGCCAAGACCCCGATGGGGACCCAGATCGTGCTCCGCGCCGAGAAACCCGGCATGGTGATCGGGAAGGGTGGGAAGAACATCCGGAAGATCACGACCCAGCTCGAAGAGCGCTTCGACCTCGACGATCCCCAGATCGACGTTCAGGAGGTCGACGAACCCGACCTCAACGCCCAGATCGTCGCGGACCGGCTGGGCAACGCCCTCGAACGTGGCTGGTACTTCCGGAAGGCGGGCCACACCACGATCGACCGGATCATGGACGCGGGCGCGCGCGGTGCGGAGATCACCCTCAACGGGAAGGTGACGGGTGCACGCTCGCGCAACGAGAAGTTCAACCGGGGCTACATCAAGCACAACGGCGAGCCCGCCCAGAGCATCGTCGACCGCGGCGACGGCGTCGCGGTGATGAAGCTCGGGACGATCGGCGTCACCGTCAGAATCATCCCGCCGGACGCGGAGCTGCCCGACGACTTCCGCATCCAGGAGGACGTCGACACCAGCGTGCTCGAACCCGAAGAGGTCGAGGGCGACGACGTCGAGGAACTCCTCAGTGGCGAGGGCGAGGCCGACGAGCCGGTCGCCGGTCCCGACGAGTCCGAGAGCGACGAGGACTTCGAGGTGACGGAGACACCCCCCGAAGGTGACGCGGACGCCACCGAGGCCGGGGCCGAGGAGATCATCGAGGAGGAGATCGAAGGGGAGCAGGGTGCGGCCGAGACTTCGCCGGACGAGCCCGCCGAGGCGGGCGAGGACATCGACGAGGAGCTCTCCGAGGAGACCGACGCCGCGGCCGAGGCGATCCTCGATGAGATGGACGACGCCGAGGCCGGTGCGGACCTCACCGTCATCGACGGCGTGGGCGACGCGAAGGCCGACGCGCTGATCGAGTCGGGCTTCGAGTCGGTCGCGGACGTGCGCGCGGCCAGCGAGGACGATCTCGCCGAGGCCGAAGGCGTCGGCCCGGCGTTCGCCGAACGCATCAAGGAGGGCGCAGAGGAGTTCGACGGAGGTGACGCCTGATGGCGATCCTCCACGCTGCGGAGATGCGCGACATGACGCCTGCCGAGCGCGAGGCCGAACTCGAGGAGCTCGAAACCGAGCTGCTCAACACCCGGGCTGTGCAGGCCGCCGGTGGTGCACCCGAAAACCCCGGCCGGATCGGTGAACTCCGACGCACGATCGCGCGACTCAAAACGATCAGAAACGAAGAGGGCGACCTCGACGGGGATGAGGGGACCGCCTGATGGCGCTCACTCCCGCAACGCTCGCGCGACATGAACTCTGCGGCCTGCACGCGCGGGTCGCGACGGCCGACAACCCGGCTCTCGACGGTATCGAGGGGCGGGTCGTACGGGAAACGGAGAACACGCTGTCGGTCGAGACGGATTCGACGGACGACAGTGGGACCACACCGGCCGCAAAGCAGGTGCCGAAGGCGGGCGCGACGTTCGAGTTCGCACTCGGCGGCGAGTCGGTCGCCCCGACGGACATCACCCCGGCCGACCCCGAAGCAGCCGAGACCGTCCACGTGACGGTCGAGGGCGAGCGGCTGGTCGCGACACCGGCCCGCCGCACCGAACGGAGCAGTGATTCGACATGGCGCTAGGATTGAACGTCGACGAACCCGAGACGACCTGCGATGACCCGAACTGTCCGTTCCACGGCACGGTCTCCGTGCGCGGCGGAACGGTCGACGGGATGGTCGCCTCGACGGAGATGCACAGATCGGTGATCGTCGAACGCGAGTACGACGTCACAGTACCGAAGTACGACCGGAAGATGAAACGGCGCTCGCGCACCCCCGCGCACGCGCCCGACTGTCTCGATCTCTCGGTCGGCGACGCGGTCCGGATCGCCGAGACCCGGCCGCTCTCGAAGACCAAGGCCCACGTCGTGGTCGGCACGCTCGACACGACCCGGGACCTCGGCGCGAGCAGCCTCTCGGGGCCCTCCGATCCCGAATCGGAAGTCGCCCTCGACGAGATCGAGAGCACGTCGGCCGAGGAGTCGGGAGGTGACGCCTGATGGAGGCGCTCGCCGCCGACGTCACGCAGGGTCTCGAAAAGGGATCGCTCGTGACGTGTGCCGACAACACGGGCGCGCGCGAGCTGAAGGTCATCAGCGTGTCGGGCTACTCCGGCACGAAGAACCGCCACCCGAAGGCGGGTCTCGGCGACAAGGTGTCGGTCTCGGTGACCAAGGGCACCCCCGAGATGCGCCGCCAGGTGCTCGAAGCCGTGATCGTCCGCCAGCGCAAGCCGATCCGACGACCCGACGGCACCCGCGTGAAGTTCGAGGACAACGCCGCCGTGGTCGTCGACGAGAACGAGGACCCCCGCGGAACCGAACTCCGCGGGCCCGTCGCACGCGAAGTCGCCGAGCGCTTCGGCTCGATCGCGAGCGCGGCCACGATGATCGTTTAGGAGTACGAACACAGATGAGCAAACAACCACACAAACAACGGACACGAACGGAGCGCGCACCGCTCCACGAGAAGCATCGCCAGGTCCGTGCGACGCTCGCTGAGGATCTCCGCGAGGACTATGGGAAACGGAACGCCCGGGTCAACGAGGGCGACACCGTCGAGGTCCTCCGCGGCGACTTCGCCGGCGAGGAGGAAGACGTCGTGCGCGTCGACCTGAAGGACGCGACCGTCCACGTCGAGGACGTCACGACCGAGACCGCCGACGGCGAGGAGGTCGCCCGACCGCTCGACGCGAGCAACCTTCGGATCACCGACCTCGATCTCGAGGACGACCGGCGCGAGGAGCGCCTGGAGGCCGACGATGAGTAAGCACCAGAAGCGCCTCTCGGTGCCGAACTCGTGGCCCGTCGAGCGCAAGACCGAGACGTTCACCGTGAAGGCGGGCGCGGGCCCGCACGGCGAGAGCGGCGTCCCGCTGCTCGTCGTGTTGCGCGACGTGCTCGGCTACGTCGACTCCCGGAAGGAGGCGCGCTACGCGCTGAACCAGGGCTCGGTGCTCGTGAACGGCGACGCGCTCGACGACGAGGAGCGCCCGATCGGGATGTTCGACATCCTGGAGTTCGACGAGCGGAACGAACACTACCGGGTGTTCCCCGACGAGGGCGGTCGGCTCGCGCTGACGCCGATCGACGCCGCGGACGCGGACTCGAAGCTCGGCAAGATCGAGGGCAAACAGCAGGTCCCCGGTGGTGCAACGCAGCTCGCGCTCCACGACGGCCGCACCCTCGAAATCGACGACGCGAGCGAGTACGCCGGCAGTGACTCGATCGTGGTCGACGAGGACGACGAAATCCTCGCACACTTCCCCTACGAGGAGGGCGCGCTGGTGACCGCAGTCGAGGGTCGCCACGCCGGCGAGGTCGGCGAGATCGACGACATCCAGGTCACGCCGGGCAGCTCGTCGAACAACGTCACCGTCACCCAAGCGAACGGCGACGGGTTCGAGACGGTCGCAGAGTACGTGGTCGTTATCGACGAGAACTTCGTCGACGACGAGGCCACGGACGACGCCGGCGAGACCGCGGACGACGCGGACACGGCGGCGGACGACGAGGCCGAAGCGGACGACGACGCTGACGACGGAGGTGACGACGAATGAGCGAAGCCGCGGAGTTCCACGCGATGCGCGAGCCCGTGGTCGAGAAGGTCGTCGTCCACATGGGCGTCGGCGAGGGTGGTCGCGAGCTCGCGAACGCCGAGGAGATCCTCGAGGCCGTCACCGGCCAGGAGAGCGTGCGGACGCGCGCCCGGGCGACCGAGCCCGAGTTCGACATCCGCGAGGGCGACCCGATCGGCGCGAAGGTCACCCTTCGCGGCGAGACCGCCGAGTCGTTCCTCGACACCGCGCTCGACCTCGCGGACGTCTCACGCACCCAGTTCGACCAGACCGGCAACGTGAGCTTCGGGATCGCCGAACACACCGAGTTCCCCGACCAGGAGTACGACCCGAACGTCGGGATCTACGGCCTCGACGTCACGGTCAACCTCAACCGACCCGGCGCACGGGTGAAACGACGGAACAAGGCCACGCGCCAGCTGCCGAGCCGTCACCGGCTCGACGTCGAGGACGCAATCGCGTTCCTCGAGAACGAATTCGACGTGGAGGTACAATGAGCGAGAGCGAAACCGACACCGGCGAACACGCGACGAAGCGAACAGGTCAGTTGGAGGACTGCCAGCGCTGCGGGCGCAAGCAGGGCCTCGTCGGGAAGTACGACATCTGGCTCTGCCGACAGTGCTTCCGCGAGATCGCCCGCGGCATGGGATTCAGGAAGTACAAATGACGAACAACGATCCGCTTGCAGACGCTTTGTCGGGGCTCGACAACGCCGGCCGCGTCGGCAAGCTCAATCTGACCGTACAGCCCGCCTCGAACACGATCGGCTCGGTGCTGGAAGTCATCTACGACCGGGGCTACATCGACGGCTTCGAGTTCGTGGAGGACGGCCGGGCCGGCGAGTTCGAGGTCGAACTCAGCGGCGCGATCAACCGCTGTGGCGTCGTCAAACCCCGCTACTCCGCGGGGGCCGACGAGTTCGAGAAGTGGGAGAAGCGGTTCCTCCCGGCTCGGGACTACGGCACGCTGATCGTGACGACGAGCCACGGCGTGATGAGCCACTACGAGGCCAGAGAGCAGGGTCTCGGTGGCGAGGTGCTCGCGTACGTCTACTGACAATGACAGAACAACGACTCCAGATCCCGGACGACGTAACCGTCGAAGTCGATCGCTTCGACGTCACGGTCTCCGGTCCAGAAGGCAACGTCACGCGACGGCTGTGGTTCCCGAACGTCTCCATCAGTGTCGAGGATAGCGAGGTCGTGATCGCGAGCGACGCCGACGACGCGAAGACGACCGCGACGACGACCACGTTCCGGAGCCACATCGCGAACGCCATCCACGGCGTGCGCGAGGGGTGGACCTACGAGATGGAAGTGTTCTACTCGCACTTCCCGATGCAGGTCCGCGCCGAGGACGGCGACGTCGTGATCCAGAACTTCCTCGGCGAGAAAGCGCCGCGCCGGACGCCGGTCCACGGCGACACCGAGGTCGAGATCGACGACGAACGAGTCACGCTCTCCGGGCCGAACAAGGAGGACGTGGGCCAGACTGCCGCGGACATCGAACAGCTCACCCGCGTCAGCGGCAAGGACACGCGAGTGTTCCAGGACGGTGTGTACATCACCGAGAAACCCCAGAAGGCGGAGGTGAGTGCCGATGGCTGACGAGGGGTTCGAGTACCCGGCCGACGACCTCACGGCGATCGACGGGATCGGCGAGGAGAAGGCCGACGACCTTCAGGAAGCGGGCTACGAGACGGTCGACGACCTGCGCGACGCCGATCAGGACGACCTCGCGGAGGTCGAAGGAGTCGGCAACGCGCTCGCCGCGCGGATCAAGGCCGACGTCGACGAACTCGACGTCGACGACGAGGCTGCGGAAGCCGACGACGAAACCGATGGTGAGGACGAAGCCGACGACGGGACCGACGAGGTTCCGGACGACCTCACCGACGTCAGCGGCGTCGGCGACGCGAAGGCCGACACGCTGCGCGAGGCTGGCTTCGAGTCCGTCGAGGACCTTCGCCGGGCCGAGCAGTCGGAACTCGCGGAGATCGAGGGGATCGGCAACGCGCTCGCCGCGCGGATCAAGGCCGACGTCGGCGGGCTCGAAGTCGCCGAGGAGACCGAGACCGAGGTCGAAGACGAGACCGAACCCGAGGAGGACGTCGAGACGGAGCTCCGTCCACGCGGTCTCGCCGACAAGACGCCCGAGCTCGACGAGGAGGAGAACCGACTGCTCGCGGGGCGTCGGCGCGACTCGGGACCGGCGTTCGACCGGCAGAACCACCACATGAAGAAGCGAGTCTCGACCTCGTGGCGACGACCCACCGGAACGCTCTCGAAGCAGCGCCGGGGCGTCAAGGGCAAGGGCGCGACCGTCGAGGCGGGCTATCGGACCGCGAAGCCGGTTCGAGGCCGCCATCCGAGCGGGTTCGAGGAGGTCCGTGTGGAGAACACGGACGATCTGGAGGGCGTCGACGGCGACACCGAAGCGGTGCGGATCGGGTCGTCGGTCGGCGGCCGGAAGCGCGAACGCATCGAGGAGCAAGCGGAGGACGACGGGATCAGAGTACTGAACCCGACCTACGTCGAAGTCGAGGTGAACGGAGATGACTGATCTGACCGCACAGCGACGCCTGGCCGCGGACGTCCTCGACGTCGGGAAGAACCGTGTCTGGTTCGACCCCGACGCCCAGGGCGAGATCGCGGAGGCGATCACCCGCGAGGACATCCGCGAGCAGATCGCCAACGGAACAATCGAATCGAAGGACGCGAAGTCGAACTCCCGAGGCCGCGCGCGCGAACGCGAGGCGAAACGCGCCGCCGGCCACCGCAGCGGCCCCGGCACGCGGAAGGGGACCGCCGGAGCCCGCGAGGACCGCAAGGACGCGTGGGTCTCGCGGATCCGCGCCCAGCGCCGCCGGCTGAAGGAGCTGCGCGCCGACGGGACGCTCGATCGAACCCAGTACCGCGCGCTCTACGACAAGGCGGGCGGCGGCGAGTTCGACAGCGTCGACAGGCTAGAGACGTTCGCCACGAACGAGTACGACGTCGATATCGAGGAGGAATAAGTATGGCAACAGGACCACGATACAACGTTCCGATGCGCCGCCGGCGCGAGGTCCGGACGGATTACCATCAGCGGTTGCGCCTGTTGAAATCAGGCAAACCCCGACTGGTTGCTCGCAAGAGCAACCGCCACGTCAGGGCGCAGCTGGTGACTCCCGGCCCCGACGGCGACGAAACGCACGCGAGCGCGAGCTCCGGCGACCTCGCCGAGTACGGCTGGGAGGCTCCCACCGGGAACCTTCCCAGTGCCTATCTCACGGGGTTGCTCGCGGGGCTGCGCGCGCGAGACACCGATGTCGACGAGGCAGTGCTCGACATCGGCCTCAACACCGCGACGCCCGGCAACAAGGTGTTCGCGATCCAGGAGGGCGCGATCGATGCTGGACTCCGCGTTCCGCACAACGAATCGGTGTTCGCGGACTGGTCGCGCACCAGCGGCGAGCACGTCGCGGAGTACGCCGAGAACCGGGACGAACAGCTGTACTCCGGCGAGTTCGACGCGACCGAGCTGCCGGCACACTTCGAGGAGGTACGTCAGGACATCATGGACGCATTCGACCACGAGCTTGGAGGCACCGATGAGTAGACGCGGCTGGGAGCCGCGCACGCGGCTCGGCAAGCAGGTCGCAGAAGAGGAGATCACCACGATGGAGGAGGCGCTGAACTCGGGCCTCCCGCTGAAGGAGCCCGAGATCACCGACCAGCTCCTCCCCGGGCTCGAGGACGACGTCCTCGACATCAACATGGTTCAGCGGATGACCGACTCCGGGCGGCGAGTCAAGTTCCGGTGTGTGGTCGCGATCGGCAATCGTGATGGGTACGTCGGCTACGCCGAAGGCCGCGACGACCAGGTGGGCTCGGCGATTCAGAAGGCGATCGGGATCGCGAAGCTCAACGTCGTCAACGTCTCGCGGGGCTGTGGCTCGTGGGAGTGTGGCTGCGGCCGCCCCCACACCGTTGCGCTCCGCACCAGCGGGAAGGCGGGCAGCGTCGAGGTCGAGCTCCGGCCCGCACCGCGCGGGCTCGGGCTCGCGGGCGGGGAGACCGTCCGCTCGGTGCTCGAACTCGCCGGGATCGAGGACATCTGGACGCGTTCGTCGGGGACGACCCGGACGACGGTGAACTTCGCGAAGGCGACGTTCAACGCGCTCCGGGCGACCGGCGAGGCCAGAGTCCCCAAAGAAACCCGCCGCAAGCGGGAGGTGATCGAGTGATGCAAGCGCTCGTCCAGCTCCGCGGCGAGGTCAACATGAGCCAGGAAGTTCGTGATACGCTCTCGATGCTCAACGTCCACAGCACCAACCACTGTGCGCTGGTGCCCGAGACCGACACGTATCGGGGGATGATCACGAAGGTCAACGACTACGTGGCCTACGGCGAGCCGAGCCAGGCGGTGCTCGAACGCACTCTCAGCACGCGGGCCGAGCCTGCAGAGGGAACAGGCGAAATCGACGACGAGTGGGTCGGCGAGAACACCGACTACGACGACCTCGCGGGGCTCGCGGCGGCGCTGCTCGACGAGGAGACCACGCTGCGGGAGGCGGGGCTCGCCCCCGCGCTTCGGCTCCACCCGCCGCGCGGCGGCCACGACGGCGTCAAACACCCGACGCCGGAGGGCGGCGAGCTCGGCAAGCACGACACCGACGGCATCGATGCGCTGCTGACGGCGATGCGGTAATCACGCGGTTCACACGATCACGACAATGACAAGCAAGAAACGACGCCAGCGCGGGTCGCGCACCCACGGCGGCGGCTCCCACAAGAACCGACGCGGGGCCGGCCACCGGGGCGGGCGCGGACGTGCGGGGCGTGACGATCACGAGTTCCACAACTACGGACCGCTCGGCAAACACGGGTTCGACCGCCCGGAGAAGGTCAAGGAGGAGATCCACACGATCGACGTGCGCGAACTCGACGAGGACGCGGCGCTGTACGCCGCCGAGGACCTCGCCGAGGACACCGACGACGGCTACCGACTCGACGCGCGTGACGTCGTCGAGGACGGGCACGAGGCCGACGTCGTGAAGGTGCTCGGCGGCGGCCAGGTCCGCCAGGCGCTGTCGGTGACCGCCGACGCGTTTTCGGATAGCGCCCGCGACCTGCTCGACGAGGCGGGTGGCGAGGCCGTTCTGAGCGATCGCGGGGAGGAACGGCTCGCCGACGCGGAGGACGACACCGACGACGAGGACTCGGACGAAGAAGCTACAAGCGCGGAGTCCTGAGGTCGCGCAAATGGGTTGGAAGGAGACCGCCGAACCGGTGCTGACGCGGATGCCCTCCGTCCGGCGACCGGAGGGCCACGTGCCCTTCAGACGCAAGCTCGGGTGGACGGCGGGCGTGCTCGTCCTGTACTTTTTCCTGACGAACGTCACGCTCTACGGGCTGCCGTCCGCGCAGGCCGGCAGCGATCTGTTCGGTCAGTTCCGAACGATCCTCGCGGGGGCCACGGGATCGATCCTCCAGCTCGGGATCGGCCCGATCGTGACCGCGAGCATCGTGCTCCAGCTGCTCGGCGGGGCCAACCTCCTCGGACTCGACACCTCCGACCCGCGTGATCAGATCCTCTATCAGGGGCTCCAGAAGTTCCTCGTGATCGTGATGATCTGCATCACGGGGCTGCCGATGGTGTTCGCGGGCAACTTCCTTCCGGCGAGCGAACAGCTCGCCGCATCGCTCGGGATCGGCGTCTTCGGGGTGAAGTGGCTCATGTTCGCCCAGATCTTCGTCGGCGGGGTGTTGATCCTGTTCATGGACGAGGTCATCTCGAAGTGGGGCGTCGGCTCGGGGATCGGGCTGTTCATCGTCGCCGGCGTGAGTCAGAGCCTCGTCGGCGGGTTCATCGGTGCGGAGGGGTTCTTCGCGAGCTGGTTCGGCATCCTGACCGGCGCGATCGAGGTCTCGCCGCTGACCAGCGCGGGCCTCCAGACGCTGCTGCTCGGCGCGGGCGACCTCATTCCGCTGTTCACCACCGTCCTGATCTTCGTGGTGGTGGTGTATGCCGAAAGCGTCCGGGTCGAAATCCCGCTCAGCCACGCGCGGGTCAAGGGCGCACGCGGTCGGTTCCCGGTGAAGCTGATCTACGCCAGCGTCCTCCCGATGATCCTCGTGCGCGCGGTCCAGGCCAACATCCAGTTTCTCGGACGGATCCTCAACTCCCAGTTCGGGCTGCCAGCGTGGGCGGGCGTCTACGGCTCCAACGGCCAGCCAGTCTCCGGGTTGTTCTACTACTTCGCGCCGATCTACACGCCGCAGGACTGGATCGGGGTGAGCCAGGCGACGTGGCAGGTCGCGCTCCGGATCGGGGTCGACCTCACGTTCATGGTGATCGGCGGCGCGATCTTCGCGATCTTCTGGGTCGAGACTGCCGACATGGGCCCCGAGGCCACCGCGAAACAGATCCAGGACTCCGGGATGCAGATCCCCGGCTTCCGGCAGAACCCCGGCGTGATCGAGAAGGTGCTCGAACGGTACATCCCCCAGGTCACGGTGATCGGCGGGGCGCTGGTGGGGCTGCTCGCGGTCGGCGCGAACATGCTCGGGACCATCGGCGCGGTCGGTGGGACGGGCCTCCTGCTGACGGTCTCGATCACCTACAAGCTCTACGAGGAGATCGCGGAGGAGCAGCTCATGGAGATGCACCCCATGATGCGTCAGATGTTCGGTTGAACGTTTTGCTGCGGGGGGTCGCGCTCCCTGCGGTCGCGCTCGACCCCTTGCAAAAACGTTCACCGGAGCGGCGTAGCCGCACCGAGCCCTCGTTCGCTTCGTCTTCGCACGGCTTCGCCGCGCGAACGGCCCGTGGGACCTTCGGTCCCACGCTGCTCACGAGGACATCAAAAACACCCGCTCACTCGCTCCCTACGGTCGCTCGTTCTCACGGTAGCATTGCTGGCGCTCTCCGCACTACTCCGCACCGCTCCGCACCGAACAGCCACGCTCGACTCGAACTCCCGACTCCGTAGCCTCGGGCGAGCCAACCGCAACGCCGATGCGCCTCGGTTTCGACTGTCGGGCTATGGCGAACGACGCGAGTATCGGCGGGCGCGACGAACTCCGGAGCGGAGCGGACGACCACTCGGCGCTGCTGTCGACGCTCGACTCACACGACCTCGCGACCGCGGTGGCTCCCTCCGCAGCGAGCGATGCGTCGGTCTTCGATTTCGATCCCCGGGCCGACCCGGCCGAGACCTTCCCCCAGTCGGTCGCGAGCGGCGGGCCGACGCCGACGGGCGTCATCCTCTGGACGCGCATCGCGCCCGACGCCTTCGACGCTACCGAACCCCTCGCAGTCGAGGTCGCCGACGACGCAGGGTTCGAGAACGTCGTGTACAGCGGTGTCACCGACGATGCTCGCTGGATCCGCGCGCACGACCACACGGTGAACGTCGATCTCGACGACAATCTCGCCCCGAACGAGACGTACCACTACCGGTTCGTCCACGACGGGGTGGCGTCGAAGACCGGCCAGTGCCGGACGCTTCCCCGGCCGGACGACTCGCCCGACTCGCTCCGCCTCGGCGTGCTCGCGTGCCAGAACTACCAGAACGGCTACTACCCCGCCTTCCACCACGTCGCCGAGGAGGACGTCGATTTCCTGGTTCACGTCGGCGACGCCATCTACGAATCCGACGCCGGCCACTTCAGCGGCCCCAACGTCGACGAGTACGACCGCGAGAAGTCGTTCCCGAGCGGCCACGACCGCGTCCACGGTCTGGAGGACTATCGCTACCTCTATCGAAAGTATCGCTCGGACGAGTTCTATCAGGAGGCGCTCGAATCCCATACCCTGATCGCCAGCTGGGACGATCACGAGTTCGTCAACGACCTCCACTGGGACGACCGGCGGGACGCGCCATCGGGCGACCACCCACGGGCCGACGACCCCGAGTTCATGACCGACCTCGTCGCCGACGCGATGCACGCGTGGTGGGAGTACATGCCCGCGCGCGTGGAGTACGACCCGAACGGCGACTCGCTCCAGGAGCGTTTTCGACTGTGGCGCGACTTCGCGTTCGGGGACCTCGTGACGCTCGTGATGACCGACGAGCGCCTGTTTCGCGACCCCCCACGGGAAGCGATTCCGACGCCCGACAACGTGGGCCCACAGTACGAGCCGCCCGGCCGAACGATGCTCGGCGAGGAACAGCGCGAGTGGCTCATCGACACGGTCACCGGATCGACGTCGACGTGGACGGTCTGGGCCGACGAAGTGCTGACGGTGCCGCTTCGCCTGGGCTCCGGGCCATTGTCGATCTACCCGGTCCAGGGCGGGTGGGACGGCTACACGCGCGAACGCCAGCGCATCACGGAGTCGATCGGTGCGGCCGACGTCGACAACTACGTCACGCTCACCGGCGACATGCACTGTTACGTGGCGGCGTACCAGCAGACCTCCTACCCGGGGCGAGTCTCGGGCGGTGAGGGCGTCGCGCCGGGCGACCGGATCGGCGTGGAGTTCATGACGCCCGCGGTGACCTCGCTCAACATCGCCGAGGCGCTCCGCCTCACGCGGGGCTGGCGCGGCAAACTCACCGAACCGCTGCTGACGTGGCTGGTCACGACGATGAACCCCCACATCGACTTTTTCGACAGCCACAACTGGGGCTACTCGGTGGTCGAGTTCACGCGCGAGGACTGTACGTACGTGGGCTACGCGGTCGACAAGACGGTGAACTCGCCGGACGCCGACCGCTCCGTCGTCGCCGCCTATCGGGTGCCCGAGGGGGACGTGGAGCTCGAAGACGTGACCGACGAGTACCGCGAGTAGGTCCCGAGAGCGACCCTCGCCCCATCACGAACCACGAAAGCGACGCCGGCCGAGACCGCGACCACCGAGCGGCGGGGAATGGAAATTCACTTACCCGCCCCGGCGAAGGACGGGTATGGTTCGAGGGCGGTACGCGTGCGGGTAGTGATCGTGGGGGCGGGCCAGGTGGGCTCCTCGATCGCCGCGAGCCTCGATGCGGATCACGAGGTCGTGGTGGTCGACAACGACGCCGAGCGGGTCGAGAGCCTCACCTACTCGCTCGACGTGCTCACGATCGAGGGCGACGGCGCGTCGCTCGCGACGCTCCGGGAGGCCGAGATCGGGGAAGCGGACCTCCTGATCGCGAGCACCGACGACGACGAGACCAACATCGTGGCGTGTGCCACCGCGAAAACCGCGAGCGATGCGTTCACCGTCGCCCGGGTGAAGCGAACGAACTACCTCGAAACGTGGCAGGAGGCCGGCGGCGCGTTCGGCGTCGACTTCATGGTCTGTACCAACCTGCTGGCGGCCGAGACGATGGTCCGGGTCATCGGCCTGCCGGCCGCCCGGGACGTCGACGTGTTCGCCGAGGGCCGCGTGATGATGGCGGAGTTCTGCGTCCCCGAGGGGAGCCCCGTGGCGGGCCGGACGGTGGCCGAGGCCGACCACTTTCCCGAACTCACCTTCGCGGCGATGCTGCGGGACGGCGACGTCGTCATTCCGAAGGGCGAGACGACGATCGAGGTCGGCGACGAGCTGATCGTGATCGGGAGCCCCGAGAACACGCGCACGTTCGCGAGCGACCTCGCGCCTGGCCGGGACGAGGACGGCAAGGACGTCGTGATCGTCGGCGGGAGCGAGATCGCGGTCGAGGCCGCACGGCTGCTCGAAGACCGCGGGCTCCATCCGCGCCTCGTCGAGCGCGACCCCGACCGCGCCCGCGAGCTCGCGGAGCTGCTCGCCGGGACCACGGTGATGGCGAGCGACGCGACCGACCAGGAGTTCCTGCAGCGCGAACATATCGGCGACGCCGACGTGGTGATCGCGGCGCTCGGCAGCGACGAGAAGAACCTACTCGCCAGCCTGCTCGCCACCCGGATCGGGGTGCCCCGAACGGTCGCGCTGGTGGAGACCGCCGAGTACACCGATCTCTTCGAGGCGGTGGGTGTCGGCGCGGCGATCAACCCGCGCGAGGCGACCGCCGAGGAGATCATTCGACTCACCCGCGACGGCGAGACCGAGAACGTCGCGATCGTCGATCACGACCGTGCGGAGGTGCTCGAGATCGAGATCGGCGACGACAGCGTGCTCGCCGGCCGCCCGATCCGCGAGTCCGCCGCCGATCTCCCGGCGAGAGTGACCATCGGGGCGATCACGCGGAACGGCGAGTTCGTCACGCCGCGAGGCGATACCGTGGTGAAGGTCGGTGATCACGTCGTCGTGTTCGCCGAGATCGACGCCATCGACGCCGTCGCCAGCCAGGTCTGATGGCCGTCCGGGTCGATCTCCGGACGACTGCGAGCCTCCTCGGTACTGTAATCAAGGGACTCGCGTGGCCGCTCTCCGTCCTCGTGTTGGTCGCGCTCGGCTACGGCGAATCGCCGGTTCCGTTCGCCGTCCCGCTCGTTCCCGCTCTCGTTCTCGGCGAGGGACTGGAGCGGCTCGAACGCGGTGATACGGGCCCGCGGGAGGCGTTCTTGCTGGTGGCGCTCGCGTGGCTCTCGGTCGCGCTCGTCGGATCCCTTCCGTTCGTTCTCGCCGGTACGGGCGTTTTCGCCCGACCCACGAACGCGCTGTTCGAATCCATGAGCGGGATCACCACCACGGGAGCGACCGTCATCCAGTCGTTCGACGTCCACTCGCGTTCGATCCTGCTGTGGCGGAGCGTCCTCCAGTGGCTCGGCGGGCTCGGAATCCTCGTGCTCGCGGTCGGGCTGCTCTCGCGGCTCTCGGTCAGCGGCGCGCAGCTGATGGAGACCGAGACCCAAACGAGAAACGTCACGAAGCTCACCCCCCGCATCGCCGGCACTGCACGCCTGCTCGGCGGGCTGTACGTCGGACTGACGGCGTTGCTGGTTCTCGTGTTGCTCGCGCTCCGAATTGTAGGGATGGCCCCGAACATGGGCCCCTACAACGCGGTCGCCCACGCGCTCACCACCGTCTCGACCGCCGGCTTCTCGCCCGAGGCCGCGAGTCTCGGGGCGTTCTCCCCGGCCGTCCAGTGGGTCGTGATCCTCTTCATGATCGTCGGTGCGACCAACTTCGTGCTGCTGTACTACCTCGCGCGCGGCGACCCCTCGCGGCTCCGCGAGAGCGAGGAGTTCCGCTTCTACCTCACGATCCTCGCCGGCGCGACGACCCTCATCGTGGCGGCGCTGGCGTTCGAGGAGGGGGTGTCGGGGCTCGACACCGTTCGCCACGCCACCTTTCAGGCCGTCTCGATCTTCACGACGACGGGCTACGCGACCGTCGATTTCGATACCTGGCCGCCGCTCGCGCGCCACGTCCTCCTCGTCGGGATGTTCGTCGGCGGGATGGCGGGCAGCACCACCTGCTCGATCAAGACCCTCCGGTGGCTCGTCGTCGCCAAGGCGTTCCGCCGCGACCTGTTCACCGCGATCCACCCGGAGGCCATCCGCCCGATCCGCCTCTCCGGCCGGCCGATCGACGAGGGGACCATTCGGGATGTCTACACCTACACCCTGGTGAGCGTCGTGATCTTCGGGTTCCTGACGGTGTTCGTGATCGTGGACGCCGCGCGGGTCGGCCTCGCGCTCGGCGAGTTCGAGGCGATGGGGGCGGCGGCCTCGACGTTTCTCAACATCGGGCCGGCGTTCGGGCTCGCCGGCCCCTACGGGAGCTACGCGGCGTTTCCCGTCTCGACGAAGCTCGTCATGATCGTCCTGATGTGGATCGGTCGCATCGAGATCGTTCCCGTCCTCGTCCTCTTCACGGCCGCCTTCTGGCGGTCGTAGGCAGCGTGTGGATCGAGAGCGATAGATTGATCCGATCGACAGTCGCCGGATCGAACGTGCTTTCGGGGTGGGATCGGTGAGGTGGTCACACGTCGACTGGCGGGCGAGCGTCGGCCTCGTCGGCCGAGTGGTGAAATACCTCTCCGCCGTGTTGCTGGTTCCGTTCGGGGTGGCGCTGTACTACGGCGAGGACGTTCCGACCTTTGCCGCCGCGTTCGTCGTCACCGTCGCCGTCGGGGTCGGTCTCGAACGCATCGACCCGGATCCCGACCTCGGCGCGCGTGAGGGGTTCCTGATGGTCGCGCTCACGTGGCTCCTGGTCGCGATCGTCGGCACCTTCCCCTATCTCATCGCTGGCTTCGTGGGGACCGAGTCGACGCTCGCCCAGCCCACGAACGCGCTGTTCGAGTCGATGAGTGGCTTCACGACCACGGGCGCGACGGTGATGGGCGACATCTCGCTCGATCGACACTCCCACGCCATCATGCTCTGGCGACAGCTCACCCAGTGGCTCGGCGGAATGGGGATCGTCGTGCTCGCGGTCGCGATCCTTCCCGAACTCTCGGTCGGTGGCGCGCAGTTGATGGACGCCGAAGCGCCGGGCCCCGGCATCCAGAAGCTCACGCCACGCATCGCCGAGACCGCGCGCGTCCTCTGGCTCGCGTATCTCGGGTTCACCCTGCTGGAGATGGGCCTCCTCTACGGCCTCCACCTCGGTGGGCTCGCCCCGAACATGGACCTGTTCAACGCCGTCTCGCATCCCCTCACGACGATGCCGACGGGCGGATTCTCGCCGGAAGCCCGCTCGATCGAAGCGTTCTCCGCTGCCGTGCAGTGGGTCGTCATCCCGTTCATGATCGCCGCCGGGACCAACTTCGCACTGATCTGGCACGTGCTGACTGGCGAGCCCGAGCGCCTGGTTCGGGACACCGAGTTCCGATCGTACGCCGGCGTCATCGGCGTGCTGGTGGCCGTGGTCGCGGGGCTGCTGTTCACCGGCATCGGGATCAGCGCGAACCCGTCGGCCGTCCCGCCGATCATCGGCGCACTCGAGGATTCGGTGCGTCACGCGGCGTTTCAGGTCGTTTCGATCGTCACGACGACCGGCTACGCCAGCATGGACTTCAACACGTGGGGCGCGCCCGCCAAGTACCTCCTCCTGTTCGCGATGTTCGTCGGCGGCTCGGCGGGCTCGACCGGCGGCGCGATCAAGATCGTCCGGTGGGTCGTGATCCTCAAATCCCTCCGTCGCGAGCTCTTTACCACTGTGCACCCGACGGCGGTCTCGCCCGTACGCCTCGGTGGTCGGGTCGTCGACGAGCACGCGATCCGAGGCATCTACGCGTTCACGCTGCTGTACTTCGTCTTCTTTTTCGTCGCCACGGTGCTGGTGGTCACCGACGCCTGGCGAGTCGGCTACGAGGTGACCCCGTTCGAGTCGATGAGCGCGGTCGCCGCGACCCTCGGCAACGTCGGGCCCGGGTTCGGCGTCGTCGGCCCGATGAACAGCTATCTCGGATTTCCCCGGACCTCGAAACTCCTCATGGTGTTTCTGATGTGGATCGGCCGGCTCGAGATCCTGCCCGTGCTGGTGCTGCTCACCCCGGCCTACTGGCGCACCTAACCCACTTTTTTACTTCGTCGGGTGGCCTCCCTGCGGTCGGCCACCACTCCTCGCAAAAACCTGGACTAAAAACACCCGCTCACTCCCTCACTTCGTTCGGTCGCTCGCGGTAGAGTTGCTAGCTCTCCCACACCGCACAGCACCGCCCGAGCCCTCACTCCCTCCGGTCGCTCACGGGTCGTTCCTCCCCGTTCACACGTTCGGCGGTGCTCACTCCGTTCGCACCGCCCGACGCTCGCCCTCGATCCACCAGGACTGCACCGCCATCCACACCGCCGTCGCAACCGCGGCCGCACCGCCACCGCCTGGCCGTCGAACCCTCTTTGTGGCCGGCGTTCGTAGGCGCGATATGCACTGGAAACTCTTCGCCACGCTCGCCGAGACCGCCGGCGAGCGCGAGGTCGACGTCGAAGTCGAACCGGATGCGAACCTCGACGACGCGCTCGCGGCGCTGCTCGATCGCCACCCCGCCCTCGAAGACGAGATCATCGAGAACGGCGAGATCCGCGATCACATCCGGCTGCTCAGAAACGGCGAGGACCCCTTCGTCGCCGGCGACGGCCTCGACACCGACCTCGACGACGACGACGAACTCGCAGCGTTCCCGCCAGTTAGTGGTGGTTGAACCGGAAAGCTCGCCTCAGAGATCGGTGGCCGCGTCGAGCGCGATCGCGATCGCGCGTTCGACGTTGTCCTTCGCCTTTGCGGGCAGCTCCTCGCCCTCGGTCTCGCCCTTCTGGGTGCCAGCGACGAGGTTGCCGTCGACGGTACAGAGCGCGCCCGCCCGCAGCCCCTTCCGGCGCGCGAGCGTGAAGATCGCGGCGGCCTCCATCTCGACCGAGAGCACGCCGGCGCGCTCCCACGCCGCGACGTACTCGTCGGTCTCGGCGTAGAAGGCGTCGTCGGAGGCGATCGGCCCGACGTGGACGGGTTCGGAACGCGTCTCGGCCGCGTCGACCAACCCCGAGAGCACGTCGTAGTCCGGGACTGCCGGCACGGTGTCGCGCTCGTAGCGTGCGGTCGTTCCCTCGTCCTTCGCCGCGCCCGTCGCGACCACCACGTCGCCCACCTCGATGTCGGCCTGGAGCGCCCCCGTCGTCCCCACTCGGATGAGGCTCTCGACGCCGACGTTCGCGAGCTCCTCGACCGCGATCGCGGCCGAGGGACACCCGATTCCCGTCGAACAGATCGTGACCGGCGATCCCTCGTAGGTGGCGTTCACGATCTTGTACTCGCGGTTCTCGGCGACGACCTCGCTCTCCTCGCAGTGACCCGCGATCCGATCGACCCGCCCCGGATCGCCAGGCAGGAGCGCAACGTCGTGAAGTTCACCCGACTCGACCAGCAGGTGTGGCTGTTTGGCCATGCCGGGATCTCGGCGGCCGGGGGAGAAAAAACGGTCTATCCGTACCGTTCGAGCAGTTCGCGCTCCTCGGCGATCAACTCGCCGACGCCGTGGGTCATGATCGCCTCGCCGAGCGCCGTCGCGACGTAGTACGAGTACAGCCCGTCAGCACCGCGATCCCTGCGCCTCCGGTTCGCCACCAGGCCCACGGATTCGAGCTTGTCGAGATGGTAGTGGAGCCGATTCGAGGGAACATCGAGCGCTTCGGCGATCGCTTTCGCACTCGACTC
The DNA here is from genome assembly GCF_000334895.1 of Halococcus agarilyticus. NCBI lineage: Archaea > Methanobacteriati > Methanobacteriota > Halobacteria > Halobacteriales > Halococcaceae > Halococcus > Halococcus agarilyticus. The sequence continues at coordinate 24,520 of NZ_BAFM01000007.1, forward strand.
GCCCTCGGCGAGGAGTTCGGCAAGCACTCGGTAGCGCGTCTCCTCGCCGACCGCGCGCTGCATGGCGAGATACTCCGGCAGCGAGAGCACGCTGTTCTCGGGCAAATCGGGGGCATCGTAGCGTTGTGCTCCGGGCATGGCTTCGACGAGTGCTGTGGTTCAAATCCTACCCCGGATTTGAACCCATTCGGATAATCTAATCATACGAAAGCACTTAGCCCCTTGTGAGTCAGGAACGTGGAATCGAACACAAGTAGTGCCGTCCGCTTTTGACCCATCCCCTCGAACGGGCGGGCATGGCGCTCGAAATCACTCGGATCGAAACCACGGAGTTCGCCTATCCCCTGGAGGACGTCGGCTCGGACGAGGGCTTCAACCTCGCCTACGAACCGGGCACGACCACCGAGCGGCGGCTGTTCGCGATCGAGATCCACACCGACGGCGACCCAGTCGGAAAATTCGTCGGCGGCAACTCGCCCGCGTTCGCCCAGATTCACGAGGTCGCCGACTACCTCGTCGGAAAGGACCCACTCCGCCGGGAGCGCCACTGGAGCGAGATGAAACGCGCGCTCCGGAAGTACGACCGGATGGGCATTGGACCTGTGGACATCGCGCTCTGGGACCTCGCGGGCAACCACTACGACGCGTCGATCAGCGAACTCCTCGGACGCTATCGCGATCGTCTCCCCGCCTATGCCTCGACGTACCACGCCGACGACAACGGCGGGCTCGACTCGCCCGAGGCGTACGCCGAGTTCGCGATCGAGTGCGCCGAGATGGGCTATGGGGGATTCAAGATCCACGGCTGGGGCGGCAACGACGAGAACCGCGATGTCGACCGCGAAGTCGCCACCGTCCGCGCGGTCGGCGAGGGGGCTCCCGACGAGATGGACCTGATGATCGATCCCGCCTGCGAGTACGAGACCTTCGCCGACGCGCTGGAGGTCGGCCGCGCGTGCGACGAACAGGACTTTTTCTGGTACGAGGACCCGTTCCGCGACGGCGGGATCTCCCAGCAGGCCCACAAGCGCCTCCGCCAGCGGATCGACACCCCTCTCCTCCAGACCGAGCACGTCCGGGGGCTCGAACCCCACGTCGACTTCATCGCCAGCGAGGCCACCGACTCCCTTCGAGCCGACCCCGAGTACGACGCGGGGATCACGGGTGCGATGAAGCTCGCTCACGCCGCCGAGGGGTTCGGGGCCGACGTCGAGATTCACTCGCCGGGCCCGGCCCAGCGCCACTGCATGGCCGCGATCCGGAACTCGAACTACTACGAGATGGCGCTGGTTCACCCCGACTGCGACAACACCGCGCCGCCGATCTATCAGGAGGGGTACGACGACCAGCTCGACACCATCGACGACGACGGGACCGTGCCCGTTCCCGACGGACCGGGGCTCGGCGTCGACTACGACTGGGAATACATCGAGGCCCAGAAAACCGGCGGCCGGCTCTACGAGTAGGCCCGCTCGGGCCGTCCATCGATAGGTGGTGCGGCGAACGCCAGCCACGCCGCGGACGTCACTTCGAGTCGGAGTCGAGCGCCGTCTCGGGCCGCGAGTCGCGGCGGCGGGCCACGAGCGCGGCGACGCCGAACACCACCACGAGGAGGAGTCCAAGGGCGAAGACCAGCGCACTCACGCTCAGTCCGTCCAGAATCCCCGAGTCACCCGTGGCGGCCGTCGTCCCGTTCGCGGCGGGAGTGGTCGTCCCCTCTCCCGCCGTGATCGTGCCCGGCGATCCCGCCGCCCCCGACGTGGCCGTGGTGGTCGCCGCCGGCGTCGAAGCCTGCGTCGTCGACTGAGCCGTCGTCGATGTAGCTGTCGACGTCTCCGTTGGCGTCGTGGTCGTCGTCGGTGTTGGCGTCGGAGTGGGGGTCGGTGTCGGAGTAGGGGTCGGTGTCGCGGTCGTCGTGGTCGTCGTCTCCGTTGGCGTCGTGGTCGTCGTCGGAGTGGGAGTCGGTGTCGGAGTAGGGGTCGATGTTGGCGTCGTGGTCGGCGTCGGAGTGGGTGTCGGTGTCGCAGTCGCCGTAGTCGTTGCCGTCGGTGTGGGCGTTGGCGCCGGCGTCGTCGGGAATTCGCTGGGGTCGATCTGCTCGCCGTTGACGAACACGTCGGCGGGACCGCCGTCGAGACGGAGCGACGTGATCTCCCCGGCGAACGTGAAGCTGTCCTGGCCGCCCTCCGCGGCCGAGCCGCTGGCTGTGGTGCCGGAGGCTTCATCGGGGATCTCCGCGTCCTCGGTGTCAGCTTCGCTCCCGGTCTCGATCTGTCCACTCACCGTGATGGTGTAGTTCACTCGCTCGCCGCTGGTGCTCTGTATCGTGATCGTGTTCGGGAGTGACTCCTGAACGGCGAGCGCCGCGGAGCGATCGGGCTGGTCCACGGCGGTGGACTCGTCCACAACGTTCGATTCGGTGACTGGACCCGTGATCGCCTGGTCGCCCGTCGAAACCGCGAGAACCGGTGCGGTCGCCACTGTGAGGACGCAGACCGCGATCACGATCGTCGACGCGACGGACGAACCCATCGTCTGCCTCGACGTAGCGACGAACGGCTAAATAACCCTGCGATCGTGGCTCGGGACCTGTTGCAAACCGGAACAGTTAGCACTGCACATCCCGTGGTTCCATGCATGGGTCTCCGTGCTCGTGACATCATGACGACCGACGTGAAAACGGTCCGACCGGACGAGGACGTGAGCGACGTGCTCACTAGACTCGCCCGCGCGTCGTTCAACGGGTTCCCGGTCGTCGACGACGAGGAGCACGTCGTCGGCATCGTCACCCAGGGCGATCTCGTCGACCTCTTCCAGCCGAGCGACCGCACGCTCTGGATCCCGATCGGGTTTCCACCGTTCATCAGCGCGATCGACTACGCGTTCGACGTCTCGTGGAACGAACTCGATGTCGGGATCGATCTCGCCAGAAACGCCAGCAAGCCCATCAGCAGCGTGATGACCGACGACGTCGTGACCGTGACTCCCGACGACGACCTCGATCGGCTCCTCGCACTCCTCGCCGACGACGAGCGCGACATCAACCGCCTCCCCGTGATCGAGGACGAACGTCTCGTCGGCATCATCGCCCGGGAGGACCTCCTGCGAACGCTCCGGGACGAACGCGAACTCGCGTCCTGAGCCGTTCGATCCGCGCTCGCGTCCGACCGCTCTGTGACTGACCTCGACACATAGTATATCCCCCCGGGGAGCGAACCCGACGGCGTATGGTACACTCGACGTGGGGTGATTGGTTCGTGCGCGACGAGATCGAAGCCGCCGAGCCGGACGGCCTCTCGGTGTGGTTTCTGGGCTGCAATGGCTACGTCCTCCGCACCGCCGAAACCACCGTCTACCTCGATCCGTACTTCGGCGACGGCTCGCCACCCCGGACGATCCGCATGATCCCGGTCCCGATCGATCCCGCCGACGCGACGCTGTGTGATGCCGTCCTGGTCACCCACGAGCACATCGATCACATCCACCCGCCGTCCTACGGTCCGCTCGTCGAGGACTGTGGGGCCGACATCCACGCTCCGAGCGCGTCCTACGAGAATCCCGACTACGACGGCGATCTGCGCGCGCCCGACGACCAGCGCCACACCGTCGAACCGGGTGACGCGTTCGACGTCGGCGATCTCACGATCCACGTCCGGGGGGCGAACGACCCCGACGCCATCGAACCCGTGAGCTACGTCGTCGAACACGACTCCGGTACGTTCTTCGCGGCGGGCGACTCCCGGCCGGCCGACGCCTTCACCGAAATCGCCGACGAGTTCGACATCGATCTCGGCGTGCTCGCGTTCGGCTCGATCGGCAACATCGTCCACACCGAGGACGATCCAACAGAGGCCCGTCCGACCGAGTGGTACAACGACGGCGATCAGGTCGCGACGGCCACCAATCAGCTCGAACTCGACAGGCTTGCACCTGTGCACTGGGACATGTGGCACGGCGTCGGGGCCGATCCGAAGGCGATCACCGACCACGTCGCCTCCTATGAGTATCCCAAGGTGGTCGAGACCGTCCGGATCGGCGACCGGCTCGACGTCGGCGAACCAGGCGTCGTCCAGCTCAAGGCCGCTCGGGATCACTGACCGCCGACGGCTCGATCAGCGGTCGACGGCCGGCTTTCGATCGACGGCGGATCTATTAAGCCGGTGGCGGCCGACCGCCCCGAGCATGGGCATCGCGAGCTTCGACTTCAGCGACGAGACCGTGATCGTCACCGGGGGCAGCGCCGGCATCGGCCGTGCGATCGCGCTCGGGTTCGGCGAGGCGGGCGCGACGGTCGTGAACGCCGACGTGCGCGAAGACCCCAAGATGGAGGGCGAGGACACCCCGACCCACGAGCGGATCGAGGAGATGGGCAGCACAGGCGAATACGTCGAGACCGACGTCGCCGAGGTCGATGCGTTAGAGACGCTGATCGAGGCCGCCCGCGAGTTCGGCGGCGTCGACGTGATGGTGAACAACGCCGCCGTCCAGCACTCGGAGCGCTTCCTCGACGTCGGTCAGGAAGACCTCGATACACTCCTTCACACCAACGTCCGGGGGTACTTCTTCGGCACCCAGCTCGCCGCACGGGACATGATCGATCGCGGCGACTCGGGGTCGATCGTCAACACCGCCTCGATCTCCTCGGAGGTCGCCCAGCACGACCAGGTCCAGTACGACGCCACCAAGGGGGCGATCAAGATGGTCACCAAGGGAACGGCGCTCGAACTCGCCACACACGACATCCGGGTGAACGCGATCGCGCCCGGCCAGATCGCCACCGAGTTCACCGAGGGCTGGTCGGAGGAGGCCCAGGACGCCGCTGGCGACGAGGAGGGGGAGTTCATCAAGCCCATCCCGCTCGGCCGCGCCGGCCACCCCGAGGACAACGCCGGCGCGGCGCTGTTCCTCGCGAGCGACGCGGCGTCGTACATCACCGGCGACATGGTGTTCGTCGACGGCGGCTGGACCGCGATCTGAGCCGCCTGGCGTCACTCGATCGGGGCCGAACGCCACTACAACCGCGGGGATTTTGCCACCGCCACGCGACACGTCGGCATGGACGACCGAGTTCACGACCACGCCGACGTGCTGGTCGACTGGAGCGCGCGGATCGAGTCCGGCGACGACGTCGTGATGAGCGTCTCGGAGGGAGCGCACGACCTCGCGGTCGCGGTCGCCGCAAAGCTGGGCGAGCGCGGCGCGAACCTCGTGAGCACCTACGGCTCCGCGGAGCTGAATCGTGCGTACCTCCGGGCTCACGACGGCGAGTTCGACGATGACCCTGGCCACGAACTCGCGCTGTTCGAGGAGAGCGACGCCGTGCTCTCACTCGGTGGCGGGCGGAACACGGCAGCACAGGCCGACGTGCCGGGCGAGGTGCGCGGTGCGTACTCGAAGGCCCACGAGGACACGCGCGAGGCGTACATGGATACCGACTGGGTCTCGACCGTGCATCCCACTCGATCGCTCGCCCAGCAGGCCGGGATGAGCCACGAGGCGTATCAGGAGTTCGTCTACGACGCCGTGCTCCGGGACTGGGAGGCGCTCGCCGAGGAGATGAGCGAGATGAAAGAAATCCTCGACGCGGGCAGCGAGGTCCACCTCCGGGGTGGGGACACCGACCTCACGATGTCGATCGAGGAGCGGACTGCGGTGAACTCCACGGCGTCGGTCGCCGACGACAGCCACAACCTCCCGAGCGGCGAAGTGTTTACCGCGCCCCACGCCACCGACGGCGAAGTCGTGTTCGACGTCCCGATGACCCTCCGGGGGACGCGTGTCGAAGACGTGTGGCTCGCGTTCGACGACGGCGAGGCGGTCGACTACGACGCGGCACGCAATCCCGAGGTCGTTGGCGAGCTCCTCGACACCGACGAGGGCGCGCGCCGGCTCGGCGAACTCGGAATCGGGATGAACCGCGGGATCGACCGCCCCACCGACAGCATCCTGTTCGACGAAAAGATGGCCGAAACCGTGCATCTCGCGCTCGGCCGCGCCTACGACGCCTGTCTGCCCGACGACGAGGCCGGCAACGATAGCGCGATCCACGCCGACCTGATCACCGACGTGAGTGACGACTCGTCGCTCGCGGTCGACGGCGAGATCATTCAACGGGACGGAACGTTCCGGTGGGAAGACGGGTTCGAGGGGTGACCGTCGCCAGGCAACTGTGACTACTGTCCGAGCTCCCTCGGTTCCACTGGAGAGGTTGTTGAGGCATCCGAGAGTAGAGCCGAGTGTATCTCGGATCGATCACGAATCACGAGCGGATTTCGTCCCCTACCGCTGCTGTACTCGGAACTCTACACAAAGCTTATTACTTGACAATCACACAAAACTTATTACAAAACTCCAGAGTTTTCCCACTGGAGATGAAGTCTACCGATTCCCTCCACGACGCGGAGAGTTCACGGACAAACGAGCAGGGGCCATCACGGGCCGTCGATGTCACCCGTCGTCGCTTCCTTGCAGCGGGGGCAGCTGGGGTGGCAGGCCTCGGCGCGCTCGGAAACGCGGCGGCAGCTCCCAACGAGCACACGCTCGTTATCGAGGGATTCAGCCCCACTACCACGTACTCGTTCACTGTCGGGGGCAACCTCCAGAAGAGTACGGCTGGCGGTGCGAGTATCAATCGAAGCGATCACATCATCGGCCGGAGCGCCCATGGGGCCGTCAGCAACGGAACGGACGCCTACACGTTCACCGGCGATCTCCATTCGTTCGATTTCGACGGCTCCGGTGAGATCAACGTCACTCTGGACGGCGAGCCGGCGCACGTCGGGCGTCGATCGGATCACACGCTTCTCATCGAGGGGTTCGGCCCGAACACCCCATACTCGTTCGCGGTCAGCGAGGTTGCTATCCAGAGTGACGCCTACGGTGCCAGTATCAACGATAGTGACCGGACTTCGGCGTACGGTGTCTCCGGTGCGGTTCAAGCCGGAACGGACGCGTACACGTACGTTGGGGACCTGGAGTCGTTCGACTTCGCTCGCTCGGGCGAGCTTCGGGTCACCATCGACGGGAAGCCTGCCCACGTCGGCCAGCGTCCCGACCAGTTGCTCCGTATCGGGGCCAGCGGGGAGTACACCCCATACGAGTTCTCGGTGAGTGGCTCGATCCGACGTGGTCGGCAGCTCGACGGTCAGCAGGACGACATCGACGGAAACTCGGCGTCCGGTGCCGTCAGTGGTACTGGAATCGATGCGTACGCTTACGATGGGCAGCTGACAGCACTCTCCTATCCGGACGATACTTCCCCCGAGGTACGCACCAATTATGAACTAGTTGATAAAGATAGCGTCTGAACAGCACCCTCAGCTGTTCGGCAAACCGACGGATCGCCACACCGCACCGTCGTCGTCCGCCAGCTGCCCCCACGGCTGCGACGGATCGCCGTTCGTACACCGGGCGTCGCGGTCGTCCGTGTCCTCGTTGACGACCTCGACGACGCCCTCGCCCCGTTGGACGATCAAACGCTGGTTCGCGTTGCGGACCGAAACGAGATACCGATCCGGACCGATCCGGTCGACGTCGTTGATGTGGAGCCAGTCGGTCGTCGTCGGATCCGGCGGCGCGTCGTAGAGCCCGCTGGCGTTCCACTGCCACGTCACCGTCCCGTTCGGCGCGACCGTGAGAAGCCGCTCGTACTCCATGTCGGTCAGCAGGAACTCCCCGCCCGGCAGCGGGTTCACGTCGTGGACTTCGCTGTTGAGCGCGTTGCGGATCGGGAAGATCCACCGGCGGACGACGTGCGGCGTGGGGGTCGGATCGACCGGGACGAACGTCGACCGGATCAGTCGGCGGCCGCCGACTCGCCCTCGCGCTCGACGCGTTCGAGTTCGCGGCGCGGGAGGTACTCCCGGAACCGATCGACGATGGCGCGCGCCTCGTCGAGCTCCGCCCCGCCGACCGCTCGCACCAGGGCGAGCGCGCGCCTGGCGCGCGTGCGCCGCCACGACTCGGTGCGGGACTCGTAGGTCCGGATCGCGCGCAGGAAGTCCTTCTTCGCGAACGCCGGCCAGTAGGGTGTACAGAAGAACACCGCGGCCTCGTTGCCGTTCGCGTGCCACGGCAGGAAGTTCGAGGTGCGCTCGTCCCCACCGGTACGGATGATGAGGTCGACGTCGCGCGCGGGTCCCTCGTAGAGCCGGCGGTCGATTTCGCCGGCGTCGATGTCGCCCGGCGCGAGGTCGCCCCGCTCGACCGCGCGGGCGGTGTCGCGGGCCGCTCCCAACAGCTCGGCACGGCCCCCGTAGGCGAGCGCGATGTTGAGTCGGAGCCGGTCGTACCCCCTTGTCCTGTTCTCGGCGTACTCGATGGCGTCGCGGAGGTGATCGGGCAGCCGGTCGGTCTCGCCGATCGCGCGGATCGAGACCTCGCGGTCGTGGACGCGCTCGGCGTCGGCGAACTCCCGGAGTTTCTCGTCGAGCAGGTCGAAGAGGTGGGCGTTCTCCTCGGGCGGGCGGTCGAAGTTCTCGGTCGAAAAGGCGTAGAGGGTGAGCTCCTCGACGCCGACGTCGGCACACCAGTCGAGCACCCGTTCGGTGGTCTTCGCGCCCGCACGGTGGCCGTCGGCGGCTTCCTTCCCGTGTTCGTTTGCGTACCGTCGGTTGCCGTCCTGGATCACGGCGACGTGGCTGGGCGCGCCGCCGACCTCGCGTTCGAGCAGACGCTCGTACGTCCGATCGAGCAACCGGCGCGCGCTGGAGGGCATTGTCCCCCGCACTCGCGCCGGTGAAATGAATCTTGTGTCACGGCGCGGCCGGCGTCGACGGGGCGAACGTCGCGCTCGGATCGGGATTCCCGCAGGTTTTTATGCCCCCGGTGCGTCGGAACGAGTGCAATGGCGACAGGTACGGTCGATTTCTTCAACGACACGGGCGGTTACGGCTTCATCGACACCGAGGACTCCGAGGAGGACGTCTTCTTCCACATGGAAGATATCGGCGGCCCCGACCTCGAAGAGGGCCAGGAGGTCGAGTTCGACATCGTGCAGGCGGACAAGGGTCCGCGAGCGGATAACCTCGAACGGCTGTAATCATGGCGAACGGCACAGTAGACTTCTTCAACGACACGGGCGGGTACGGTTTCATCGACAGCGACGACTCCGAGGAAGACGTGTTCTTCCACATGGAGGACGTCGGCGGCCCCGACCTCGAAGAGGGCCAGGAGGTCGAGTTCGACATCGTGCAGGCGGACAAGGGTCCGCGCGCCGAGAACCTCGAACGGCTGTAACGGCGACCTTCGAACACAATATTTGCTCCCGGCGAGCGATAGCTCCGTGCAGCCGTTCGCCGGCAGTATCGACAGTATCTATACGTCCCGCCCGCGAGCCACCCACATGAGCGAATCCATCGACGAGGATCTCCGTCGGCGGGCGGCGGCGCTGCTCGAACCGGGCGAGATCGAGCTGAACGGCGTCGTGGTCCACACCGAGTTTTCGAGCGTCGAGGAGAGCCTGCTCCACCAGGCCACGATCGAGATCGGCGAGACCATCGCGCGCCACGCTGACGCGGCCGATGCTCGCGACACCTACGTTCACTCGGGCACCGACGACCCCGAGTTCGGGCTGAACCAACACCAGGGGCTCACGATCGAGGGCGACGCGTTCGTCTGGGAGTGCCAGCAGCTCCTCCGGGAGGGGACCTACGACGTGGTGTTTTACTACGAGGCAAACTGCGACCACGCGGCGATCCTCGACGATCTCCGCGACGAGGGGTACACGGTGACTGGTGTCGAAGGGTAACGCTGGCGAATCCTCGGTATCGAAGACCGGCCGAGCGGGGTGTTTATCCCCGATGCGCACCGATAACGATCATGAACGAGGCGGACGTCGCCGTCGATCTCGACCGCCACGATCGCGCGATCCTCAACGCCTTCCAGGGCGGGTTCCCGGTCGTCGAACGGCCGTTCGAGCCCGCGGCCGCGGCCCTCCGCGAGCGGGGGGTCGACATTTCGGCCGACGAACTGCTCGACCGGGTACGGCGACTCGACGAGGAGGGTACCCTCTCACGGTTCGGCGCGCTGATCGACGCCGAGGCGATCGGCGGCACGGCGACCCTCGTGGCGATGCACGCGCCCGAAGAGCGGTTCGAGGAGGTCGCCGAGCAGGTCAACGCCCACCGCGAGGTCGCGCACAACTACGAGCGCGAGCATCCCCACCTCAACATGTGGTTCGTGGTCTCGGTGGCCGACTCGGAGCGGGTCGAGGAGGTGCTCGCCGAGATCGAGGCCGAAACCGGCGAGGAGACGTACAACCTCCCGAAACAGCGCGAGTTCCGGGTCGAGGCGAAGTTCCTGCTCGACGGGCCGATTTCGTCGGGGGATCTCGACCTGTCGGATCTCGGTCCCGACGTCGAGCCCGCGACCGACGACCGACTCACGCCCGCCGAGCGCGATCTCGTCGTCGAACTCCAGGGTGGGCTGCCGATCACCGAAACGCCCTATCGCGACGTCGCCGACGCGATCGGCGCGGACGTCGCGTGGGTGATCGAGACGATCACCCGCTTCGAGCGCGGCGGGAAGATCAGGCGCGTGGGCGTCGTCCCGAACCACTACGCGCTCGGCTACACCGAGAACGGGATGACCGTCTGGAACGTGCCCGACGACCTCGTGAGCGAGGTCGGCCCGGCGATCGCCGACCTCGATTTCGTGACGCACTGCTACGAGCGCCCGCGTCACGAGGGCGTCTGGCCGTACAACTTCTTCGCGATGACTCACGGTCGCTCCGAGGCCGAGAGCGAACGGCGGGTCGAGCAGGTCAGAGGGCGTATGGGAGAGTTCTTCGACGTTGCCGACGAGGACTGGGACACGCTGTTCTCGACGCGCATCCTGAAGAAGACGGGCATCCGGCTGGACGAACGTGCCGCAGCGAACACTGACGGCGATATCGACGAATCATGAACACCCGCCGGGGCGACGGCGGAAGCCCTCACGGGCTACGCTTCCGGGACTCGCTGTCGTTCGAGAGAGCGAAGCTCTCTCGTGATGACGAAAGACACGGAGCGTCTTTCGAACCACGCTCCTCACCTCGCTCGTTGCACTCGCTCGGTTGCGGTGCTTACTTCGTCATTAGAACTCTCCGATTTCTAATTGGCTCGAAAATCTCCCCGCGATTTTCGAACGTCCGGGTTCGCGTAGCCCGCTCGCCCTTCCAGTCCACCAGGCACCGCAACCGCGAACCGCACCGCCGACCGCACGGCACGCCGGAGGTGGCGGCGTGATACCTTTGCTCCACGACCTTTCGGGAGCAACGGTCCTGGTGTTCGGCGGCGGGCGAGTGGGCGCGCGCAAGGCCAGGCGGTTCGCCCGCGAGGCACGAGTCGTGGTGGTGAGTCCGGCGTTCGGCGACCACGAGTTCGGCGGTGCGGAGCGGGTTCGAGCCGCCCCCGACCCCGAAGCGGTTCCAGGCTGGTTCGACCGGACCGATCCGGCGCTCGCGGTCGCGGCGACCGACGACGGTGCGGTGAACGATGCCGTCGCGCGCGCGGCGCGCGAGCGCGGTGTCCTCCTGAACCGCGCCGACCGAAGCACGGACGACGATCCCGCCGAATCGGCCGCCGATTCGGATAGTGATGGAAACGACGGCGAGGGGTACGCACGAGAGGTCGTGGTGCCGGCGACGGTGCGGGACGACCCGGTGACGCTGGCGGTCGCCACCGGCGGGCGGAGCCCGGCGCTCAGTCGCCACCTCCGCGAGCGCTTCGAAGAGGAGTTCGCAGGCGCGGGCGCGATGGCGGAGCTCTCCGGGCGGCTCCGCACCGAACTCCGCGAACGCGGGATCGCCCCGTCGGAGCGCCGGGCGGCGATCCGGGCGGTCGTCCGATCGGAGCGGGTTTGGAAGGTTTTAGGTGAATCAAGCCCCTCCGCACGGACAGAGGCGGAATCAGTGATCAGTGACGTGCTCTCGGCGGGTGACTCATGACGGCGGCCACCGGCGTCATCTCGGGCGTGAGCGTCTCGCACCGCCGCGCGGGCGTCGAGACCATCGAAGCGGTCGGGATCCGCGACGAGCGCGCGGCCGTCGCAGCGCTGCTCGACCACGACGCGGTGCGCGAGGCGTTCGCCATCGAGACGTGTCACCGCGTGGAGGCGTACGTCGTGACCGACGATCCCGAGTCCGGGCGAGCGGTCGTCGATTCGGTCGTCGAGGACCTCCCCGAAGAAACCGTCGTCGAACTGGGCCACGAGGAGAGCCTCCGCCACCTCATGCGGGTGGCGTGCGGGCTCGAATCGGTCGTGCTCGGCGAGGACCAGATCATCGGCCAGGTCCGCGACGCCTACGCGAACGCGCGGGCGGCGGGCGGGATCGGCCCGCTGTTCGAGACGGGGATCGAGAAGGCGCTCCACGTCGGCGAGCGCGCCCGGACTGAGACCGGGATCGACGAGGGCGTGGTCTCGCTCGGGAGCGCTGCCGTCGAACTCGCCGCGGACGAGGCCGATCTCGGTGACGCGACCGCGCTCGTGGTCGGCACCGGTGAGATGGGCACGCTCGCCGCCACCGCACTCGCCGAGCCGGTCGACGAGCTGTTCGTGGCGAACCGGAGCCTGGCGAGCGCGGAGCACGTCGCAGGATCGGTCGACGCCGACGCGACTCCGATCGCGCTCGACGATCTCCCGGAGGCAGTCGCCGAAGCCGACGTCGTGGTTTCGGCGACCGCCAGCCCCGAGCCGGTGTTCGAGGAGCGGACGTTCGAGGAGGCCGGCGAGACGTTCGTGATCGACCTCGCCCAGCCGCGCGACGTGCCGCCCGCCGCGGTCGACCGTTCGGCCGTCACGGTGCGGGATCTCGACGCGCTCGAATCGGTCACCGACGAGACGCACGCGCGCCGTCGGGAGGCCGCAGCGCAGGTCGAGGCGATGATCGACGAGGAGTTCGACCGGCTGCTCGCCCGGTACAAGCGCCAGCGCGCCGACGAGGCGATCGGCGCGATGTACGCGGGCGCGGAACGGATGAAGGAACGCGAGCTCGCACGCGCGGTCTCGAAGCTCGAAGCCGACGGGCTGACCGACGACCAGCGCGCGATCGTCGAGTCGTTCGCGGACGCACTCGTGAACCAGCTGCTCGCCGCCCCCACGCGGAGCCTGCGCGACGCCGCCGAGGCCGACGACTGGTCGACGATCAACACCGCACTCGGGCTGTTCGATCCCTCGTTCGACGGCGACGCGCCGACGCCCCGCGACGCGTCGACGGACGAGGAAGCGGCGACCGCGATGGCGCACTCGCTCGTTTCGGCCGTCGACGACCAGCTGGACGACTGAGAGCCCGTCGTCGCGCCCTCCTGCTGCTTCTCTCGACTTTCCGGACCGCCTCGGACGCAGTCGAACCGTGACTCGGGTGGCCACACCGCAGGCCGAAACTACAACTATCCCACCAGCCCAACACGCCGCATGGACCGTGTGAACCCGGCCACCGGCGAAGCGCTCGAACCCGTCGAGGAACACACAGACGAGGACGTCGACGAGGCGCTCGAACGCGCGAGCACGGCGTTCGCCTCGTGGCGCGACCGCTCGATGATCGAGCGCCGCGAGCTCCTCGCCGACGCCGCGGACGTCCTCCGCGAGAACAAACGCGAGTACGCCGAGGTCATGACCCGGGAGATGGGCAAACCCATCTCGGGGGCGGTCTCGGAGGTCGAGAAGTGTGCGTGGGTGTGTGAGTACTACGCCGAGACCGCCGGCGAGCAGCTCGCCGACGAGGCGCTCCCCAGCGCGTCCGAGGCGTCCGCGTTCGTCTCCTACGAGCCGCTCGGCCCGATCCTCGCGGTGATGCCGTGGAACTACCCGTTCTGGCAGGTGTTCCGGTTCGCCGCGCCCCACCTCACCGCGGGCAACGTCGGCCTGCTGAAACACGCCTCGAACGTCCCCGAGTGTGCGATGGCGATCGCGGACGTCTTCGAGCGCGCGGGCTATCCCGAGGACGTCTTCCAATCCCTGTTGATCGGCTCGGATCAGGTCGAGGCGGTGCTCGAAGACGATCGACTCAGGGCCGCGACGCTAACTGGGAGCGAACCCGCGGGCCGTGCGGTCGCCGAGACCGCCGGTCGCGAGCTCAAGAAAACAGTGCTGGAACTCGGCGGGAGCGACCCGTTCGTGGTGCTCGACGACGCCGACCTCGACGCCGCCGCCGCGACCGGCGCGGGCGCGCGCACCCTGAACTCCGGGCAGTCGTGCATCGCCGCGAAACGGTTCATCGTCCACGAGGACGTCTACGACGAGTTCCTCGACAAGTTCACCGACGAGATGGAGGGTTTGGAGATCGGCGATCCCACCGACGAGGCCACCGACGTCGGCCCGCAGGCCCGCGAGGACCTGATGAACGACCTCCACGATCAGGTCGAGCGCACGCTCGACGAGGGCGCGAGCCTCGAACTCGGCGGCGAACCGATGGATCGGGAGGGGTACTACTACCCGCCGACCGTCCTCACGGACGTTCCCCAGGATGCGGCGGCGGCCTGCGAGGAGACGTTCGGCCCCGCCGCGGCGGTGTTTCGGGTGAGCGACGCCGAGGAGGCGATCGAACTCGCGAACGACGTCGACTTCGGGCTCGGTGCCTCGGTCTGGACCGAGGACTTGGAACGCGGCGAACGGGTCGCACGCAACTTCGAGGCGGGCTGTTGTTTCGTCAACGAGCTCGTGAAATCCGACCCCCGGGTGCCGTTCGGTGGGATCAAGAACTCGGGGTACGGCCGCGAACTCGCCGGCCACGGCATCCGGGAGTTCGTCAACAAGAAGACGATCTGGGTCCAGTCCGCCGAGGGCGAGTAGACCGACGTTACAACAACAGCTGCGAGTGGGTTCCGGAAACGTCGAAATTGATGAGTGACTTAGCCTTCTGCTCCGAGGGTGGCAGTGTCCAAGGCGTATTTCACGAGGACTACCAGTAGAAGACCGGCACTGAGGAGGACACCGTCGACCGGAGCGTAATCGAACGGATAGACGGTGAGGGCAAGGAAGACGACGAATCCCACGAAGCCAATCCAGCCGGAAAGAACGGCCGTCCGCCTCACTGTCCACTCCATATCCGAGGAATAGCTCTTACGCTGAAAAATCCACTGTCACTGTTCAACGTTCGCTTCCGGGGTCTCACACGAGAGCGACTGCAGGGCCTACCACGCGAGCGGACGAGACCACTACCCCTGGTGCATCTGAGAACCGCAGGCCACACCCTCCCCAGCCGATTCCTTCGCTCGGGCTACAGCCCTCGCTCAGTCATCCCTCGCACGAGTCGCGCGCCTACGGCGCGCTCACGGGTCGCTCCGCTCCCCGTTCGCATTCGAGGTGCTCTCTACGTTCGCACCTCGCACCGCTCCCGCGCGCCAACCGCTCCGCTGTAATCGAAACGGCGTCAGTCGGTGCAGTTCACTCCCGGCTGTACGTGGTGGTGCGGCCCCAGCTGGTCGTCTTGCCCCAGAGGCCCGAGCGCATGCATTCGAGTTCGACGATCTGGGAGTTGTCGACGAACAGGTTGACGTTCGGGCCGAAGTTCTTGATGTACCACTCGAACATCTCGGGACCGGGGGCCTCGAACACGCAGTTTTCCATCCCGAGCTCGTTCGCGATGGTGTAGACCACGTCGGTCCGCCACTCGTGGACCTCCTCGGCGATCCCCTTCTCGCGCGGCTTGTCCGGGCGGTCGTTGACGTGCAGGAAGTCGAACGCCCGGTCGAACGGTCTCTCGGACATACCCGTTCTGGTAGAATCGACAATCATTTAGCAGTTGGTGGCGAGCGCACCACGGTCGGCCTGCGGCCGGAACCCCCGGTGCGACGGCTCAGAGCCGCGAGAGCAGGATGTCGGGGTCCTCGATCCCCTCGATGACGTGCTCGGTGAACTCGTTGGCCGTCACGCCGTCGACGAGCCGGTGGTCGTACGACAGCGAGAGCGTAACCCGGTTTCTGACCTCGAGGTTGCCGTCGCGCGCCACCGGTTTCTCGCGGATGTGGCCGATCCCGAGGATCGCCGCCTCGGGGTGGTTGATGACCGGCGTTCCGCCGGTCCGGTGCTCGCCGTGGAGCGCGAGGTTCGTGACGGTGAACGTTCCGCCCTGAAGGTCGGCGACGTCGATCTCGCGCTCGCGGGCCTGCTCGGCCAGGTCGTTCAGCTCCTCGGCCACCTCGACCACCGACTTCGCGTCCACGTCGTCGATGACGGGCACGAGCAGGCCGTCGTCGGTATGGGTGGCGAAGCCGACGTTGTAGTAGTTCTTCTCCACGATCTCGTCGGTCGTGTCGTCGATGCTCGCATTGACGAGCGGGAACTCCTTGAGCGCCGGCACGACTGCCTTGAGGAAGAGCGGCGTGTACGTGATGTGGGTGTCGTGTTTCTCGTCGAGACGTTCTTTGAGTTCGACCAGCGCCTCGGCGTCGGCCTCGAACTCGGAGGTCAGATGGGGAATGACGGTCTTCGAGCGCGTCATGTTCTCCGCGATCTGCGCACGCAGTCCCGAGAGGTCACGGCGCTCCGACCGCGACTCGTCCTCGTCGACCGCGGTCGGCTCGATCTCGACGCTCGGATGCAACGCCCCCACCTCGGCCGCCTCCGCCGCCTCACCTTCTTCCGTGTACTCCTCAATGTCCTCGCGCAGCACCCGTCCGTCGGGACCGGATCCGTCGACGTCGCCCAGATCGACGCCCTGCTCGCGGGCGTACCGTCGAGTGCTCGGTGCGGCGAAAACACGTCCCTCCTCGGTTTCGGGCTCTTCGGTCTCGGCTTCCGCTGGCTCGGCTTCCGCTGGCTCGGCTTCCGCTTCTTCCGCCCCTTCCTCCCCGACCTCCGTGACGGCTTGTTCCGCTTCTTCTTCGCCTTCCGCTTCTCCACCTTCCGCTTCTCCTTCGGCTTCCTCTTCCTCCTCGGCTTCTCCTTCCGAGGCCTCTTCTCCACCCTCTTCGTCCTCTCCTTCTGTCGTCTCTTCGGTCTGTTCGTCCGCTTTTTCCGCTGCACTCTCTGCTGCCTCTTCCTCGTCTCCCTCTTCGTCCGTGTCGAAGACCACGATTACTGTACCGACATCTACCACGTCGCCCTCGTCGGCAGTGATCTTCTGGATCGTGCCCGAGACTGGCGAGGGAATCTCCGTGACGGCCTTGTCGGTCTCGACCTCGCCGAGCACGTCATCCTCTGCGACTTCGTCGCCCTCGGCGACCGACCACTCCACGATCTCGGCCTCAGTGAGTCCCTCGCCGGGGTCCGGCAGTTCGAACTCGAAGGTCATGTCTCATCCCCTCCCTGAGCCACGTCAGCGCAACCAACGCCAGCGCAAACACTCACGGCACGATGCGACGCCGCTCGTCGTGTGGGTTGCTCAGAACGCATAGTCCATCACCGCCTCGATCGCAAACCGAGCACGCTCCTCGTCGGGCAGGTAGTCGTCCTCGATGTCGTGGTCCGGGAAGTGAACGTCGAACCCGGTCGCACGTTTCACTGGGGCTTTCAGTCGATCGAGCGCGTACTCGTTCACCAGCGCCGATACCTCCGCACCAAGTCCGAGAGTGCGTCGCGCCTCGTGGAGCACGACGCAGCGCCCGGTCTTTTTCACCGAATCGAGCACTGCCTCGGCGTCGAGCGGCGAAAGCGACCGGAGGTCGACGATCTCCACGTCGGCGTCGACATCCTCGGCGGCCGCGACCGCATGGCGCACCATCGCGCCCCACGTCACCACGGTCACGTCCTCGCCCTCGCGGACCAGTCGGGCCTCGTCGAGCGGCAGCGTGTACTCCTCGGTTGGGACGGGCTGTTCGACCCCGCGGTAGATCTTCTTCGGTTCCATGAACGCCACCGGGTCCTGACTCCGGATCGCGCTCGCCAGCAGCCCCTTGGTCTGGTAGGGCGTGCTCGGGCAGACCACCCGGACGCCGGGGGTGTGGATCTGATAGGTCTCGGTCGACTCCTGATGGTATTCGAGCGCCTTGACCCCGCCGCCGTAGGGCAGCCGAATGGTGATCGGCATCTCGATGTCGCCGCCGCTGCGTTCGTACATCTTCACGACGGCGTACATGAACTGGCCGAACGCCGGATAGAAGAATCCCATAAACTCGATCTCGGCCACGGGGCGCTCACCGCGCATCGCCATCCCCGCCGCTGTTCCCAAAATTCCGTTTTCCGAAAGCGGCGTGTCGATCAGGCGCTCGTCGCCGAACTCCTCTAGGAGTCCCTCGGTCGCGCGATAGACCCCCCCGAGCGGTCCGATATCGTAGCCCATCACACGGACCGACTCCTCGCGGGCCATCTCCTGGTGGAGGGTGTCGTTCACCGCCGTGACGAGATCGATTTCTTCGGTGTCGGCTTCTTCGGGGTCGTGGTGGGCCAGCTCCTCGCTCGGGTATGTCCCAGTACTGTTCCCGCTGTCCTCATCGCCTTCGCTACTGTTACTGCTCATCGAACCCCTCCCCGGTGAAGTCGGTGAACGGATTCTTCCCATCGAGTTCGCGGGCGAGTTCAGCGCGCTGGTGCTGACTGGCCCAGCTTTCCCCGTGGAGGTTGTGATCGAACATCTGCCCGGGTTCGGAATCGGGGATGTCCCGTGCCGCGTCGACGGCCGCCGAAACCTGCTCATCGACCTCGTCTTCGAGGTCTCCTTTCGTTTCGTCGTCGAGCACGCCCTCGTCGCGGAGGTAGGTCTCGAAGCGCTCGACCGGATCGCGCTCTTCCCACATCTCGCGTTGTTCCTCGTCGTCGCGGTAGACGTCGGGATTGTCGGAGGTGTTGTGCTCTGCCATCCGGTAGGTCACGCACTCGATGAACGTCGGTCCGTCGCCCGATCGCGCGCGTTCGACCGCCTCGCTGGCCGTCTCGTACACGGCGAACACGTCGTTGCCGTCGACGCGCTCGTGGGGTACTCCGTAGGCTTCGGCCTTCTGGGCGAACGTCTCAGCACCGGTCTGGCGCTGGGACGGCTCGGAGATCGCCCACTGGTTGTTCTGACACACGATGACCGCGGGCGGCTCGAACACGCCGGCAAAATTCATCCCGTCGTGGAACGAGCCTTCACTGGTCGAGCCGTCGCCCGTGAACACCATCGTGACGGTGTCGCGGTCGGTGAATTTGTCGGCCATCGCCGATCCCACGCCGTTGGTGACGTTCACGCCGATCGGGGTGTAATCCGGCGCGAAGTTCACGTCCGGGTCGGCGTCGGCATCGAGGTGTTCGGCGACCGTCTCGGGGGCAAAGCCCATCGTGCCCGCGATGATCTCCGCCATCGGGTAGTCCCAGTGGAGGAGTGCGGAGTTCTGCCGATAGGTGTAGAACACCCAGTCGTCGGGCGCGAGCGCGGCGGCGGCCCCGAGCGGTGTGGCCTCCTCACCCCGCGAGCGCGCGACGAGGCTAGCCTCGCCGCTGCGCTGCATGTTCAACATCTTGTCTTCCAACTGTCGGGTGGCGATAAACGTCCGATACAGCCCCAACAGCTCCCCGTCGTCGAGGTCCGGCGGGTCGCCGTCGAGCGATCCGTCCGAGTCGAGTACCCCATAGCGGTCCTCCGGTGGCTGCTGTTCGGTCCATTCTACCATGGTCGTCCCCGAACCGCTCCGCGGTCGTCCGTTGCGGGAGACCGTGCCTCCGAGGAACACTGTATCACAGGACACGAACTCGCGGAACCAACAAAAACGCCATCCCGGCCAATTCAAGCCGCTGATACATCGAGCCGGACGGTGTCCTGCGGTCGACGGCGGTCTCGGTCAGTCGAGCAGCGCGACGAGGTCGGCGACGTCGTGGGTTTCGAGGTTTCTGACGACGTTGACGACCTCCTCTCGGTGGTCCTCGTCGTAGCGTTCTTCGGTCATCGTGTCGAACTTCGCTTCGACCTGCTCCCACGTCATCGGGTCGGTGGGGTGGCCGCTGAACGCGTCCTTTTCGACGTGGCGGGTCGCATCGTTCGTGAGTTCGATGTCGACGACCGCGGGCATCTCGCCGTTCTCGAAGCGCTCGGTGAGCGCCTCGCTCTCCTCGACCTCCACCGTTCGAAGGAGCTCCTGAACGTCCTCGCGCTGAATGCGCTCGGGGTCGTAGGCGTCGTTCGTGAGCTCGCGGTCGATCAGCGCCGCCGCAAGCATGTACGGCAGCGAGTGGTCGGCTTGAGCTTTCGTCTCGACTTCGTATCTCGACCCCTCGCCCCCGCCGATGATGAGCTTCGCGCCGTGGAACGTATCGAGGTGGATCGCGTTCACCTGGTCGGGATCGATGTCGGCCCGTTCGGCGAGTTCGATCACGCCCTCGACTGCGGACTGGGCGTAGGTCTCGGCGACGTAGCGCTTGGTCATCGTATCGAACACGCGCTCGCAGCCGGGATCGAGATCGACCGAGAAATCGCCCGCAATGATCTGTTTCCATCCCTTCTGGCCCTCGAAGAGGTTCGTCGGCCCGTCCATCCCGTTGTCGGCGAGTAGCGCGGAATGGACCGCGTTCCGGGCGGCGTTCGCGCTCGCAACACCTTTCCACTCGTTGATTCCCCCTGTGCGAGTGACCCGGAGCGCGTTGTGAGCGGTTCCCGCAATGCCGACCGCGTTCCGCAGCGCCTCGTGGTCGAGGCCGAGCACCTTTCCCGCGCCGGCGGCCGCCGAGATGACCGTGTGGGTCACGTGGTCGTAGCCGCGATCCCGGACTGGCGCGTTCCACGCGAGCTCGCCCTGGATCTCGTAGCTCACGCCGATCGCTTCCACGAGCTCCGCGCCGGTGGCGTCGACGTGCTCGCCGCACGCGACCAGGCTCGCGATGTTGTCGCTCGGATGGGGGGTCTCGCCGGGCGCGAGAAACGAGTCCATGAAATCCAGATACCGCGTCAGCGTGGTGTTGTACATCGCCGCTCCGGTCGGGCTGGCGCGCGTCCCCGACCCCCACAGCCGCGCGGCGTCGCCCGCGGCGGTCGTCGCGACCGTCTCGCGGACGGCCTCGACCGGCTCCGCACCCAGCGCGCCCACCGCGATCCCGACCGAGTCGAGCACGCGCTTTTTCAACTCCTCGACCGTGTCGTCGTCGAGGTCCTCGAACGCGACCGTTTCGGTGAACGACGCGAGCTCCTCGGTCGTGGTCATGGATCACATACTCTCGACGTCGGCAAAAGCCTTCCCGCCAGCTATCGATTTCCCGTCGACGACTGCTGAAGCCGCGCCGTCGGGACAGTGCGCTGCACCGCACTACCGCGACGGCTTATCCCGACTGGCGGCCAACCACGGCCGAACCATGAGTGAGAGCGTGGAGCCCGCGGCGAGCGCGACGGGATCGCCGGTGCGGATCACCGAGCGCGACAGCCAGAAGGTCGAGCTGGTGTTCGGCCACGACGACTCGGGGGAGCTGCTCGCCACCGCCGAGGGGACGAGCCTCCCGATCCCCGCAACCGGCGAGCCGATCCGGTTCGGCGAGATCGCGCCCAACGGGACGGACGGTCAGCGCGCGAGCTTCGGCGAGGAGACCTACGTCCCGGTGAGTCGGGAGTATCACTACTTCGACGTCGACATCGCGGACGTCCCCGAGCGCGAGGAGTCGGCGTGTCTCGTGACCGTCGTCGTCCGCGTGCTGCCGGAGGCCGCCGCCGAGGGGTGAGCCACCCGCCAGCGAGCGGTCACTGCCGGGAAAGTCTCGCCCGCGCAGCCTCCCGGGAGGGCGTCACCCCTCGTTTCAGTCGCACACACTCCGGTGACATCACCGGCAGCTATTTATCTATGCGGTGGTGATACCTTGCAATGGCAAGTGAAGGGGAAACCATCGGGCAGGACGAGATCGTACGGGACTGTGAGGAATGTGGGAACGGTATGCTGGATGTCTATCTGGAAAACGGGCTGTGTTCGGACTGTCGGACGGACTGACGTCGATCTTCTCGCGACGATTCTCCCCTGACCGTCCCATCTCCGTTCACACGCGGCCGTGTTCGACGTCGTACTTCCTGAGTCCCTCACTCCGCGGGGCCTCTGGTTTGTTGACCCGACAGCCGAGCATGTCGACGTCCGGCCGCTTCGCCTCGACCGGCGGATGAGCGCCGCTGCCGGTGAACGTGACGTTTTCGAGCCGGACCCACTCGTCGCCCGGCGGGCAGTTCCCGCGCACCCCGCTGCCGATGGGGTCGACGACGACGTTCGGTACGCCCTGGGTGGTGTTGCGGATCCGGCAGTCACGCACCGTGAGCCCGCCAGCGCTGCCGTTGACGCAGATCACCCCTTCCGAGCGCGTCTCGCTGGTGTAGACGAACTCGGTGTTTTCGACGAGCCCGCCCGACGCGCCGTTCTTCTGGTTTTCCCACCACAGCCCGCGGACGTTCTGGGGCTCGCCGGTGTCCGATTCCCGGAAGAACTCGGGGTCGCGATCCACGACGATCGTCGCGTCCCTGAGCGACGAACCGGCCCCCGACAGCCGCATGTTGGTGTTCGAGTTGTTCTTGAACAGTCCGCCCTCGACCTTCACCGCCGCCGCCTTGCTCGCGTACAGCGTGTGCGAGCCCTTGTTCTCGATGTGGCACTTCTTCACGTGTATCGTCCCGCGTGACGGCTCGCCGATGAACACCGGGATCGTGTTCTGTGGGTAGTCCGCGACGGTCGACTCCCCGACGTTGACGTAGTCGACCACGTGCCCCACGCCGTCGGGATCCGTGACGCTCGGCGCGAGGCAGTACCCGTTCTCTTCGGCCTGGGGGTTCTCGATGCTGTTTGGAGTGTAGCCGAGATGGCGGACGTGGCGGATCTCCAGTTCGTCCTTGCAGACGGCCGCGACGCAGGTTCCCGTCTCGTGATCGTCGCGCTGGGCGAACGAGCAGTTTTCGAGGAGGAATCCGCGGCCGCCGTTGAACGCGATCGCCTTCGTCCAGTCGCCCTTCGGCGTGTAGAACCGAACGTCGCGCGGATCGCCGCCGAGACCGCGCAGTCCCCAGCTGTCGGTGTCCACGACGCTCTGTTGGCACTCGATCAGGTACTCGCCGGGCGGGAACTCGACGAGCACGCCGCCCTCGCCGGTCGGCAGCGCGTCGTCGATGGGCTCGTTGGCCGCGGGGTCCATCTCGAGGTCGTCGACCGCGTGGACGACGCGCCCGAACTCGATGCCGTGGCGCTTCGCCGATCCGCCGCTGCTCGGCTGCTTCGTCGACGAACCACTGCTACTGCTGTCACTGCTGCCGTCGCCACCGTCGCCGTCTCCGCTGTTGCTGTTACCGCTTCCGCCGCCCCCACCGTTGCCGCCCGACCACGGCTGCGTCTCGCCGAACGCGGCCGGCGAGCGCCACTGCTGGTCGTTGATCTTGATCCTGACCCGTTCCGGGTACTTGAATGCCATGCCGAGGCGTTTGCCGTGGTAGCGGTACGCGTCGCGGCCACCGTACACCGTGCCGTCGGCGCGGTAGCCGTTCGCCGTCTGCGTGATCGCGTCGCTCTCGTCCGTAGTCGCGCCGTGACTGGTCGTCTGTTCCGGCTTCGTGTCGCCGTCGAACGCCACCCAGTAAGGGTTGGCGTCGCCGTTGCCGTCGTCGTGAATCGTGATCGTGTGTGCCATCGGTGAATCGAGTTGCGCTCTCGTCGTTCAGTCGTCCTGCGGGACCGTCGCGTTCTCCGCAACGCGAATCCCGCGGGCTTCCGCGATACGGACGCCGTGGCCGACGGTGATCGTGACGTCGCGGCCCTCCGCGACCCGGATCTCGGGGGCCGTCGGCGCACTCGATCCGTCGACCGCGACCGAGCGGCCTGGCGCGGCCGGACTCCCATCGCACTCCTTCTCGTCGCTTCGCCGTTCGGACCCGTCGCTCTCGCGTGCCGTCCCCTTCGTCGCTGTCGTCGAGGACTCCGTCGTTGCCGGTGTGTCCTCCGAGGCCGGATCGGTCGAGCTCCCGCCGCCGACGGATTCGTCCGTCGCCGGTACGGGCGCGTCGTCGGCCGCTCTGGCTTGCTGTGTGGCCCTGACCTGTCGTGTGGTTCGTGGCGCAGCGCCGCCGTCGCTCGACTCGGCCGTTGCGGTCGGTGCTCCGTCGTCGGGATCGGTCGTCTCGATCCGTGGAACCGCGACGCCGCCCCGCGTCGCCCGGTCGCGCTCCGATCGGTCGGCCGTCGCGGCTCCGGTCTCGGCCTCCGTGTTGGGTCGCGGTGAGCCATCGTCACTGCTCCGACCGTCGCCGTCCGCTTCGTCACTGCCCTCGTCGTCCGTTCCTCGATGCTCCGCCGTGGTCCCCTCGCCGAGGAGTTTTTCGGTGAATTCCATCGTGTGTGGTTCGTCGTGTTCGGTCGTCGATCGTCTCGCTGTTCCAGCCGGGGCTGGTCGCTATCTCCCGCCGCCACCGCTGCGATTGCTCCCCCAGCTCTCGAACGCCATCTCGCCGAACGCCCAGACGCCGGCGGCCCCGACGAGACTCACGTAGACCACTCGCATCTCGACCGGGATCGCCCCCAGGTCGATGATACCCCGTCCGGCGATCGCCAACAACCCGATGAACGAGAGGGTGAGGACGATCGCGAGGACGTCGTTCGTCAGCCAGAACCGCGCCCTCGTGGACGTCGTGTCCTCCGTCGTGCCTTCGACATCGACGATCGTTTTCTCGCCCGTCTCGCCGCCAGTGTTCGATGGCTGCCCGCGTTGATTGGATGACATTGGTTGTGCTCCGGTGTTCGCGTCGAACGGCGCTGCGATCGCTCCGCGATGCGTCGCTGTTGTGTTCTCCCCGTCGTCAGTTCGCCCGGTGGCTGAAAGCAGCCGTCGAGACGACCGACTGTCGGCTCGGGAGTCATCCGCGTCCGCGACGCGTCGTCCGGGGCGTACGTCTCGGAGTTGTCGCACACGAACAAAACCTCGTCGTCGGTCTACAGATCAGTACTGTTCGGACCGATCGTTCCTACGCGTACCGATCGCTCCCTACGTCCGTGCAGCCGCCCACACCGCCGTCAGTCCGAGCGCGAGCGCGGGAAGCAGCGGAAGGACGAGAAAAGTATCGCGCCACGTCAGTCCGAGCGCGCTCAGCGTACCGCCGGCGTACGGTATCGCGAGGATCAGTCCGGGCGCGATCAGGAAGGCGACGACGATCACGCCAACGAGGATCCAACCGCGCCAGTCGAACGAGCGATTCTCGCCGCGTGCAGCGGCCTCGTCGTACTCGCTCCGTGGACTCTCCTCGAACGCCTCCGGGTCGTGGACGTACTCGTCGGTCATCCCGACACCCCACGACCCACCGATCGGCGTTCGGAACCGCGCATACCCGAACCACGACCGGTGTGGGCAAAAACCCGGCGGGTTTTGGTCGCGCGGGTGTAGTTCCGACCATGCGACACACCGACGGCGGCGACCCCGACGACGCACACGGCGACGATCACGAGCACGGTCACGCCGATCACGGGGGCGACCACGCTGCCCACGACCACGCAGACCCCGTCCACGCCCACGCTCACGATTTCGGTCCGATCGGGGTCGGGATCGTGACGGTCTCGACCAGCCGAACCCTGGAGGACGATCCCGCAGGCGACGCGATCGCGGCCGCGATCGAGGACACCGAGCACGAGGTCGCGACCCGCGAACTCGTCGACGACGACCACGACGGCATCCAGGGCAGCGTCGACGCCCTCGTCGGGCGCGAGGACGTCGACTGCGTCGTCACCACCGGCGGGACGGGCGTCACACCCGACGACGTGACCATCGAAGCCATCAGATCGCTGTTCGGGAAGGAGCTTCCCGGGTTCGGCGAACTGTTCCGCGCGCTCTCGCGTGAGGAGATCGGGACGCGAGTCGTCGCCACCCGCGCGACCGCGGGGATCGTCGACCGGAGTTCGAGCGGCGGCGGGACCGAGGACGCCGGCAACGGCGTGCCGGTGTTCTGCCTGCCCGGCAGCGAGGACGCCGCCCGCCTCGGCGTCGACGTCGTGATCGAGGAAGCGCCCCATCTCGCCGGGCTCGCGGCGCGCGACGAGGAGTAGTCCGCACCGCCCCGGCGTTCCCCGTCCGCACGCCAACTCCCGGTGGGTCGGATTCCGACCGCGCGGCGGATGGCTTTTCTCGCTGGCGCGTTCGAGTAGTGCCATGCGATTCGGCATTCTCGGCACGGCGAACATCGGACGAACCGCAGTGCTCCCGGCCATCGAGGCGACGGATCACGAAGTGCTCGCGGTCGCCTCCCGCGACGAGGGGCGCGCCCGAGCCTTCGCCGACGAGTGTGACGTTCCCCGGGCGCACGGCTCCTACGAGGCGTTGCTCACGGACGACGATGTCGAGGCGGTGTACAACCCGCTGCCGAACGCCCACCACGCCGAGTGGACGAAGCGCGCGGCCGACGCGGGCTGTCACGTCCTCTGTGAGAAACCGCTGACCGTCGACGCGGCCGAGGCGCGCGACCTCGGCGCGTACTGCGACGAGCGCGGCGTCACCCTGATGGAGGCGTTCATGTATCGCTATCACCCGCGGACCGAGCGCGCAGTCGCGGTGGTGCGCGAGCAACTCGACGACGTCCGGTTCGTGAAGTCGTCCTTCCAGTTCCCGCTCGGCCGCGACGCCGAGGACATCCGGCTCGATCCCGACTTCGCCGGTGGAAGCCTGATGGACGTCGGGTGTTACGCCGTCACCGCCGCACGGCTGTTCCTCGGTGAACCGGATCGCGCGTACGCGAGCGCGACCGACAGCCGGGACTGTGGCGTCGACACCCAGCTCACGGGACTGCTCGAATATTCCGACGGCGCGACCGCCGAGGTGTCGTGTAGCTTCGACACCCAGGATACCCAGTTCTACCGGGTCGAGGCCGGAAACGGGTGGCTCGAAGCCGACCCGGCGTTCGTCCCGCGCGAGGGCGACCGGGCCACGCTCCGGTATTCGGTCGACGGCCGCGAGGTCACCGAGACGTTCTCGGACGTCGATCAGTACCGTCGCCAGGTCGAACACTTCGTCGACGCTATCCACGACGACCGCCGACCACGGACCGACGCCCGCGAGGCCGAGCGCACGATGGCGGTCATCGACGCGCTCGCCGAGAGTGCGGATCGGGGAACGCCGATCGACGTGGGCGAGTGACGCCGGGGCGGTACGCCGGTCGGTAGCCAGGAGCACCGTGATCGGTCGCAACACCGTCCGCCGCCAAGTAGGCGGCCGAACGCGAGGCCGACTCAGTTCGTGTCGCTACCCTCGTCCCGGCTCTCCTCCTCCTCACGCTGGCGCTGGCGCTGCTCCTCGGTCAGTTCGTCGATCTTCCCCTCGACCTCGTCCTCCCGGGGTCGTCGATCGACGCGCTCGTTGACCTCCTCCACTCGCTTCGTGACCTCGCCGACCTCCTCGGAGACCGTCTCCTCGACGCGCTCGTCGACCTCTTCGGCGACCGTCTTCTCCACCCGCTCGTCGACTTCCTCGGAGACCGTCTTCTCGACCCGTTCGTCCACTTCCTCGGAGACCGTCTCCTCGACGCGCTCGTCGACCTCCTCGGTGAGCACTTCCTCGACCTCGTCCTCCCGGGGTCGCCGATCGACGCGCTCGTTGACCTCCTCGACGCGCTGCATGACCTCGTCGACCTCCTCCGAGACCGTCTCCTCCACCCGTTCGTCGACCTCCTCGGTCATCCACCGGGGATCGAACCGGGCCATCTTCCAGCCGACGTGGATGGCGTAGGAGACGAGCACGCCCAGGCCGAACGCGACACCGACCGCGGTGCCGACGGTGAGGATCAGGGCGACCGAGACGAAGATCAGTACGCCGTAGGTGAAGTCGACGATGGAGTCGACGCGATTCGGATTCATTGTCTACTGTATGGATAGGTGTCGGGGATAGTTATACCGTCGATCGTACATCGTCACACGAAGTTCCAGGACAGCGACGGTGAACCCCCTCGATTGCAACCACGAAGAACTGTCTCCGAAGGCCGGCGGCCAGACGGGTCGTTTAAGCCGCCCTGAGCGCTTCTTTCGGTATGGTCGAACCGCTCCTTGTCGTGGGTCTCGTCGTCGCGCTCTTCGTCGGCTACAACATCGGCGGTGCGAACACCGGGCCGGCCTTTGGCCCGGCGGTCGGCGCGGGGGTGCTCTCGAAGGTCGCCGCGGCGGGGTTGATGTCGGTCTTCTTCTTCGTCGGCGCGTGGACCGTCGGCCGGCGGGTCGTCGACACGCTCGGCCAGGACCTCCTCACGGATCCGGGCGTGTTCACGATCGAAACGAGCATCGTCGTCCTGTTCTTCATCGGCGGCGCGCTGTTCGTCGGCAACTACTCGGGGGCCCCCGCCTCGACGTCGATGACCGCCGTGGGCGCGATCGCGGGTCTCGGCGTCGCGACGGGCGAGCTCGACTGGGCCGTGATGGGCGAGATCGCGATCTGGTGGATCGTCGCCCCGCTCGTGGGGTTCTGGACCTCGATGGTGGTCGGTCGGTACTTCTACCCCCGGATCAACCGCTGGATCGCGATCACGAGCACCGAGGGCGCGCTGCTCGAACTCGATCGCACCGGGACGATTCCGACGCCACGACTGGGCGCGAACACCACCACGCGGGAACTGGCCGGCGCGGTGGTCGTCGTCGCCATCGCGTGCGTGATGGCGTTCTCGGCGGGAACCTCGAACATGGCGAACGCGATCGCGCCGCTGTATGGAGCCGGCGTCTCGCTGAACCCGCTGATGATCCTCGGCGGCATCGCGGTCACCGTCGGTGCGTTCACGATCGCCAGGCGCACGCTCGACACCCTCGGCAGCGACATCACCACCCTGCCGCTGACCGCGGCCATCGTGGTCGCGGTGATCTCCTCGGGCATCGTGATCGGCCTTTCGGCGATCGGCATCCCCGCCTCCTTCGTCATCATCGCGACGATGTCGATCGTCGGCCTCGGCTGGGGACGGGCGACCCGCACCGTCACCGTCGCCGAGGGCGTTCGCGGCGAGGAGACGCCACCGCTCTCGATGGACGCGCTGGCCGCCGACGAACCGGGTGAAGAGCCACCCGAGATCGGCGAGGAGGAACCCGAGGCCGTGGCCGAAGCGGGCGAGCTGTTCGACCCCGGCACGACCGGCCGGGTGATCGTGATGCAGAACGTCGTGCCGGTGCTCTCGACGATCGGCGCGTACGCCGCCTTCCGGGTGGCGTTCGCGTTCTGGTGGTAGCGTCGCGGATCGCGTGACGGTGGCCCCATCCATGGTGTGGGAATCTCGGCGAGGACGGCGACGTCCCGTGCTCCTGTGCGCCCCGTCGAGCCGACTGCCGCGGGGCATAGCCTGATAACCGAGGGCGTTCGTGCATGCGCTCATGGCAAGCGATACCGACCCGCTCCCGAGCGAGGCGTTCTACGAGTACACTGCGATCCTCGACATCGCGACGTCGCCCGACGGGGAACGGGTGGCGTTCGTCGCCACCGAATCCGATGGAGACGAGGACGAGCGCCGACGATCGGTGTTCGTCGCCCCCACCGACGGCAACGAGGAGCCCTACCGACTGACCCGCGCCTCCGACGCGGGCAGCCCCAAATGGAGTCCCGACGGTGCGAAACTCGCGATCACCGCCGCCCGCGAGCAGGACACCGAACTCGCGGTCGAACCGCCCGAGGACACAGCGGACGAAGACGAGAACGGTGACGAGGGTGCGGACGGAGAGAGCGGCAACGGCAGCGGGGACGACGGACCGAAGAACCAGGTCTGGGTGTTCGACCTCGTCCGCGGCGGCGACGCGCGCCAGGTCACCGACCGATCCGAGGGTGTCACCGGGTTCGACTGGGGGCCCGACGGCGACCGGATCGTGGTCGCGGCTCCCGACCCGACCGACGAGGAAGAGGAGTATCAGGAGCAGGTCGACGACGACGGCCCGATCGAGATCGAGCGCCTCCAGCACAAGGTGAACGGGGCGGGCTGGACCGACACCGTGACCACCTACCTGTTCGTCGTCGACGTCGAGAGTCGAGAGGAGACTAGACTCGACCGTGCCAACGACGGCGAGATGGGAAGTCGACGACCGCTCGCACCTGCGTGGAGTCCGGATGGCGACCGGATCGCCTTTACCGCCTACCTCGGCGACGATCCAGACGACACGATGGCGCTCAATCTCTACACGATCCGGCCCGACGGCACCGGTCGCGAGCGTCTCACCGACGCCGAGCGCCGGCTTCAGGCCCCGACGTGGAGTCCCGACGGCGAGCGGATCGCCTTCGTCGGCGGCGACCCGACCAACTGGTACATTCCTGCGGAAGTGTTCGTCATCGATCCCGACACCGGTGAGGACCACAGCGTGTCGAGTTCGCTGGATCGCACTGTCGCCTGGGGCGGTGGTCCGGAGTGGATCGACGACGGGACGCTCGTCGCCCTGATCGCCGACGAGGGCAACTCCTCACCGGTGCGACTCGATGCCGACACGGACGATCCCGCATGGCTCGCGCCGTGGCAGGGCGACGACCGGGCGATCCGTGCGCTTGACCCGAGCGACGACGGCGAGCGCGCCGCCGTGGTGGTCAGCGATCCCTCGGCCGCCGACGTGTACGGGCTCGACATCGACGAGTTCGACGCGACGAACGATCCCCTCGACCGCGTCACGACGGCGAACGAGGGGCTGCTCGACGAGGATCAGGTCCCGGGCTTCGAGCGGGTGACGTGGGAGAACAGCGAGGGAATCGAAATCGAGGGATTGGCGTACCTCCCGCCGGATTTCGATCCCGAGGACCCCGACGCCCGCCCGGTCGTCGCGTCGGTCCACGGCGGGCCGATGTCCTACGACGCGCCGGCCTTTGGCTTCGATACCCCGTACTGGACCAGCCGAGGATACGTCGTGCTGCGGCCGAACTACCGGGGATCGACCTCCTACGGTCGGGAGTTCAGCGAGCGATTACGGGGAACGCGGGGCGAGAAGGAGGTCGACGACGTGGTTTCGGGAGTGGACCATCTCGTCGAGCGCGGGTGGGTCGACGACGATCGCGCGTTCGTCACCGGCTTCTCGTACGGCGGGATCACCACCGCCGCGACCGTGACGTCGACCGATCGGTTCGCGGCGGCCGCCGCCGAACACGGCATCTACGACTTCTACTCCGTGTTCGGGACCGACGACAACCACAACTGGCACGAGGACGAGTTCGGGCTGCCGTGGGAGAACCCCGAGACCTACCGCGAGCTCTCCTCGCTCACCGACGTCGGCGACGTCGACACGCCGCTTTTGGTGACTGCGGGCGAGCGCGACTGGCGGTGCCCACCCACGCAGGCCGAACAGCTCCACGTCAGCGTCAAGAAACAGGGCGTCGAGTCGAAGCTCGTGATCTACCAGGACGAACACCACAACATCGGCGATCCCGACCGCGCGATCCACCGCATCGAGGAGCTCACCGCCTGGTTCGACGACCACGATCCCGCGACCGAGTGATCGCCAGCCACCGCCCTCGTCACTGATCGACACCGACGGAAGCGTCGTTTCGGCACGCTCCGGAGCGGATCGTGCGCCGGCAGTCGAGGGTCACGACCGTTCTCGTGAGCGGATCGCTCCACCAGCATACCGCTACATCGGCGGATCAGTGGCTTTTCGAGCGGGTTCTGCTACGCTTTCTGATAGCGCTCGATGTGGAAGGCCACCTTTTCGCCCTGAACCGTCAGCTCGAAGATCGGCCCGTCCGATGCGTCCTCGGGGACGACCAGCTCGACGAGCTCACGCTTGCGCAGTTCGTTCAGGGTGCGGTGGGCCTGGCCGGTGCTGACCGACGTGCCCTCACCGACTTCCTGTGGAGCCATCGGCCCCTCCACCAATCGGAACAGCACCGCCGAACGCGCCGATCGCGTCGACGATGCGGTGCTCACCGACGATTCCGCACTCGACGATCCCTGAACGAAAGCGGCGTCCTCCGCTATCCGCTCCTCTTCGGCCTCAATGGGCTCCTCGGGCATACCCCCGATTGCGAACCACAGGACACTAAGTCTATCGCCCGATCGTAGTGGGTCGAACCGGTGATCCACTCGAACCCGGCTCTCCGCCGCTGCTCACATCGAACTCACTCGTGGAACTCGTACGACTTCGGACGTGAACTACCCGCCGTTCGCAAACGAACGTTGAGTCGAACGGCCATCGCGGCGACTGGCCTACGACGTATCGACGCCACCGACGGTGTTCGTCTCGGTGTCCGTGACGTCGACGAACACGGTGCTGCCGTCCGCCGCCTGAACCTGGCCGGGACCGAACTCGTCGTTCCCCGTGGAGCCCGGTGCCTCGGCGAAGTACGTCCGGGTCTCGCCCGCGCTCGCCGGTGCGTCGAACTCGACGAACCGCTCGCCGTCCTCGGTGTAGGTGGTCGCGCTGTCCCCGGCGACGATCTCCCAGCCGAACGGGATGGTGTCGCGGACGACGACGTCGGTGGCCGTCTCGGTCACGGTGATGTCGACCTGATTGGTCTGGCCTGCGGTGAACACCGAACCGTCGTCGGCGCGCGTCCCGTTCGGTGTGAACACGAACTCGGGAGCCGTTCCTTCGGTCGCGATTGCCACCTCGTCGAAGCCCGCGAGATCCCCCGCCTCGGCGCGCTCGACTGCGGCCGCGGCGTCGATGAACCCTGCCCCGATGTTGTACGGGTTGTGGTCCGTCCGGGCGTCGCGGGCGGTGGCTTCGAGGGTGTTGAGCACGTCGATCGGGTCCGGGAACTCGCCGTGGTTCTGCTTGTAGGCGTCGTTGATCAGCGCCGTGACGCCCGCCGTCACGGGACACGACATCGAGGTGCCCGAGATGGCCGCGTAGTAGGGCCGCGCGAGGCTCTCGTTGTCACCGTTGTCGGTACCTTGGAGGGGATCGTTCGGGGCCATCGTGCTCACCACGCTCGCGCCGTTCGCGCCGACGCCGTTCCGGTAGATTCCGAAGGGTCTGGACCCGCCGTCGTTCTCGTAGTGATCGCGGGCGTTCGCGAGCGCTTCCTGCCGGTCGTAGTTCGTGACACCGTCGTAGCTGGGTTTGCGCCCGCGCGAGGAGAAGCCCGTGACCTTGACCTCGTCGTCGGTCGCCGCGACGCCGACCACCCACGGGGCCTTCGCGTACTTCGAGAGGGTGTTCGTTCCCGGCCCCGAGTTGCCGGCCGAAAACAGCGACAGGATGCCCGCCTCGAAGGCGGTGTACGTGGCGACGTTCATCGCGCTGTCTGGGTTGAAGTCCTGGCCGTTCCCGCTGGTGGGGCCGTAGGAGTTCGAGACGAGCTGTACGTCGGTTTTCCCCGCGCGCTGCTGATCGATCAGGTGATCGAACGCGCCGATCGAGTTCACGACCGCGAGGGTGAGTCCGGTCGAGTACACCGTCAGATCGGCGTCGGGAGCCATCCCCTTGTACTCGCCGTTGCTCGCGGAGCCATCGCCCGCTACCGAACCTGAGGTGTGGGTCCCATGCCCGTTGTCGTCGGTATCGGCGGGACCGACGTCGACCCACATCGTC
Organism: Halococcus agarilyticus; assembly: GCF_000334895.1. Classification (NCBI taxonomy): domain Archaea; kingdom Methanobacteriati; phylum Methanobacteriota; class Halobacteria; order Halobacteriales; family Halococcaceae; genus Halococcus; species Halococcus agarilyticus. Next base: position 57,801 of record NZ_BAFM01000007.1, read on the forward strand.
TCGCGGTCGAGCGGGTTGGTGTACTTGTAGTTGTGCCGGAGCGTGCCGTGGTCGGGGTGGTCGCCGTCGATCCCGGAGTCGATCACGACTGCGTGGGTGCTCTCGCCCGTGTAGAACTGCTCCTGTTGCACCTCTTTCGCCCCCGTCCGCTCGCGGGCGTCGTCGTTGTGGAACTCGAGTTCGGCGTTCGGCTGGACGTGCCGAACCGACGACCAGCCCGCGACCGTCTCGATCTGACTCCCGGTCAGCATCGTGTAGCCGATCGGAAGCACCGAGAACGCGTGGTAGTCCCTCGTGCGATCGTGCTCGAAGGTCAGATCGGCGAGCCGGTCGACGTCGTCGTTCGAGTCGAACACGACGAGCGCTTCCTGAAGACCGCCCGCCGTGTCGAGCGCGTCGTCGATGGTGGGTATCTCGGCTGCGACGGTGCCGGTGGCCCCGAACCCGACCAGCGCGGTTGCGCCAGCGGCACCGGCGGCCTTCATCACCGAGCGCCGCGAGAGACCGTGCTGTCCGCCAGCGTCCGCGTCGGCGTCCTCGGTCGCCCGATCGTCCGTCGTTCGCTCGTCGGCCGCTCGTGGCTGGTTCATTACATTCCATTTTGACTGGCGTTGGCATCATAAGCGGGGAGCCTACTCGGTTAGGCGACGAACGGTGTTCAGGAAGAAATGCCGTTGCTGTGTCGTTTCGAGGCTATTTTCGGGAACGCGCGAGGATAGTCTTCCCCTGAACGAGCTGGGGTGAAGCGATCGAGAACGGGACCACCGAGGCCATCGCAGATCGACCATCTGAATGGCGTCGACTACCGCTCGACGATCGAACCGCTTGAACCGGCGAAACTGAGCCGAGTCGACCGGCTCAGAGGTTCGTGTTCAGGCCGGCGACGGTGTTCGTCTCCGCGGTGCCGTTCGCGGCGATCCAGCGCCCGAAGATCTCGACCTCGGCGGGGCCGAACTGGTACCGCCCGGAGTCCTCGATGACGTTCCCGCTGTTTGGTGCTTCGACGAGGTAGGTGTACTCGTTGTCCGTATCGGCCTCCGCGTCCTCGGCGAAGTACACGTACTGGACGCCTTCGGCCTGCTCGACGCGCTCGACGTCGTCGGAGAACTCGGTCTTGACCGTCCACTCGCTTGGCACCGCATCCCGAACGGATCCGGGCCGCGAGGGGTCGATCGTGAGGTCGATCTCGTTCGTCTGGTCCGCGGTGAACACCGAGCCGTCGTCCGATCGGGTACCGGAGACGAACAGATCGTCGGCCCCGTCGATGGTGAGGTCGAAGTGCGCCTGGACATCGTCGCCGTTCACCGCCCCCGGAACGTTCACGAGCTTCGCGACGACGTAGTAGATCTTCTGGTCCGCATCGCGGGGGATCGAAACGGAGGCGGTGGCGTCGCCCTGCAGCCCCATGTCACGCGCGACGATGTTGGGTTCGCCGTGCTGGGCGGGTTCCTCGGCGTCGTAGACGAACAGGTCGAGGTGGGGCGGCTGGCCGTTGGCCTGGCCCTTGTTGCCGCCGGAGTAGTGATCGAAGCTCACCTCGGCGGTCAGCGTACCGGGACCGGCCGGCACGCAGCCCGCGACGGCCCGCGAGTCCTCGGGGAGGTTCAGGCCGACGACCTCCTCCGAGGTTCCCCGGAGGTGGGTCGTGACGGCGTCGATGGCCGCGTCGAGGTTCACTCTCCCGTAGCCCTCGTAGGGGTCGCGGCCGCCGAAGTCGTAGCTCGGTGTCTTCACGCGGTGGTACGGTGCGGCGGTGAACACCGTCTCGCTCGCGGTGGCCAGCAGCGCCGTCTTCAGCCGGAGCACGTCGTCGATGTCGGTGTCGGCGGGTTCGGGCAGGGTGAGTGCGTCCGGTGCGTCGAACTCCATCGCGTTGGCGACGAGGCCGGCGATACCGGTCGTGAAGGGTGCCGCCATCGAGGTACCCGCCTTCCCGGTGTACTCCCGAATCGGTGGCTGTTCGTCCTCGGGTTCGTTCGGCAACCCACGGAGCACCGAGTTGACCACGTCGGAGAGATACCCGCCAGGCGCGGTCACGTCCGGCTTCATGTAGGTGTCGTCCGGTTCCGGCGAGAGGAGGTTCGCGTCCTCGTCGATGCCGCCGATCCCGCCCGACGAGTACGCCGAGATCCCGTCGAGCGGGCCGGTGGCGACCACCGATACGGCCTCGTCGGCGACCGCTGGCGCGCCGTTGCCGTTCGCGGGCGTCGCGGAGTTGCCCGCCGCCGCGACGGTCAGGATGCCGCCCTGGGCGATGTCCTTGATGCTCGCGGGGATGTTCCCGAGCGTTCCCCCGAACGCGCCGAGCGGCAGACCGCCGACGTACCCCCACGACATGTTGACCGCCCGCATGTTGAAGATGCGGGCGAACTCCTCCGCGTTCTCGCCGAGGTCCTCGGTCGGCCCGGAGAGTCCCTGGAGGCCGACGAGCCCCTGATCGGGTGCGACGCCCGTGTGGAGTCCGGCGTCCCCACCGTCGGTGCGGTCGCCGACCGTCTCGTCCGGATCGCGGAACGCGCCGACTGCGATCCGGTCGACTACGCCCGAGGAGGTCGCCTGTCCGCCGGCCGGTTTGGCGCGTACGAGGTACGTCCCGTCCCGCTCGGCGGGAGCCTCGACGACGACGTTGTCCTGTGTGCTCGCATCCGAGTCGATCGCGGTCGAATCGAGCGTCTCGCCGTCGGGACCTTCGACTTCGAGTTCGAGGCCGGTCCCGTAGGCGCTCCCGAACACGCCCGTGCCCGCGGCCGCGTTGACCTCGTACTCGGCGAACTCGCCCGCCGCGAGTACCTGCTGTGAGTCGTCCTCCCGGAAGGTGTCGGGATCGAAGGCGCTCGCACGACTCGATCCGCCCATGATGCCCGCGACGTGCGAGCCGTGGCCGTCGTTGTCGCGCGGCACGTCGTACTGTGAGTCGGGATCGTACCAGCCGACGGTCTTCGGCGTCGCGGCAGTGACGTTCGACGGATCGACGTCCGCGAACACCTCGCTCTCGTCGACGGTGACGTCGTTTTCTTCGGGGCGTGTGAGTTTCACCTCGTCACCGTCGACGACCGCCGTGATGCCGTTCCACGGCCCCTCGTCGGGATGACGCGAGTCGAGCCCCGAGTCCGTGAGCGAGATGGTCCGGTCGGGTCGACCACGAAATCCTCGGTCCCACGCCTTGCTCGCCTCGCGGGCGCGCCAGTTCCGGAAGTCGCCGTTCACGCCGGTTGCGGCGGCTGCGCTCCCGGACGCCCCGACGCCGAGCAGTCCCGCACCCGCGACCGTGCCGGTCGTCTTCAGCAGCGTCCGCCGTGTGAGGTCGAGGTTGCCCGCTTCCGACTCGTCGGACGATTCGTCGGTGGTCTCCCGCGCGTCGTTCGCGTCGCGAGGGTCGTGTGCCATACCCCCACCGACGGATGTCTCGAGGAAAAGCGACGGACCTAACCGAATAGGGATCGGGACGAACCGCTCGTCGGCGGCTTCCTGTTCGTCGGTTACTCCATGGGACCACGCACAGAATAGCTTGATTTATTATCAGGAATGGAAACGCTCATACTGACGGCCGATCGGTAGCAAACCAGTGACAGCCGGTACGAAGTCCACCCTGTCGAACGGGCGGCCGACCGGCGTCGAGTCCCTCGACGGACGAGACGGAACTGCACTCGACAGCCCTTCCGTTCGCGGCGGTGAACCGTCATGAGGGTAGAGCCGACGGACGAACCGAGCCTCGCACCGTCCGAACCGCCGCAGGCACTCGTGGTTGCCGACGCGACGGCCCCGCTCGACGAGTTCACGGCCGCACTCGAACGCGAGCACGAGGTGCGGACGACCGTGACCGAGGCGCAGGAGACGTCCGATCACCTCGACGGGATCGACTGCGTTGTCGTCGGCCCCCACCCCGCCGAGGACGCACTCGACGCAGTCGAACGGATCCGAGCGGCCAGGCCGGACGTCCCGATCGTTCTCCTCTACCCGGCCGCAACCACTGCCGCGAACGCGATCCGCGCGGGAGCCGACCACTGCATCCGGTACGACGAGCAGGCGGTGGGCGAAGAGGCCGCCCACGTCGGTGTCATCCTCGACGAGGAACGTCGGCGTCGGCAGGCCGACGCCACTGCAACAGGGACGACGGACGGGACCGCGTTCGTCCGGAGCGCGGTCGACGCGCTCGACGACGTCTTCTTCGTGTTCGATCCCGACGGCGAGTTCGTCGAGTGGAACGCGACGCTCGCCGACGTGACGGGCTACACCGACGCGGAGATCGCGACGATGGCACCGACCGATTTCGTGGCTGACGCCGACACCGAAGCGGTCGCCGGAGCGATCGATCGAACCGTCGCGGAGGGGCGCGCGACGGTGGAGGCCGAGCTCGTCACGAAGTCGGGCGAGCACGTCCCCTACGAGTTCACGGGCGCGCTGGTCGAGGACGACGCCGGCGACGTTCTCGGGATCTGTGGCATCGGCCGGAACGTCACCGAACGACGCCAGCGGGAACAGGAACTCGAACGGTACGAAACCATCGTTGAGACCGCGCCTGTCGGGGTGTTCGTGCTCGACGAGACGGCAACGATCCTCGGGGCCAACGCCACCGCGTGGTCGATGGTGGGCCACACCGGCGAGGAGCTGGTGGGCGAACCGTTTCTCACACTGGTCGAGGCGGGCGTGGTCGACGAGGCGGTCGTCGAGGAGTACCTCGACGCGATCCGCGAGCTGCTGTCCTCGGAAACCGAAAAGGAAACTGCCACCATGGAGGCCGAGATCACGCCACCCGACGGCGAGCAACGCACCTATCTGGTGCACGTCTCGTTGCTTCCCTTCGAGGCGGAGTTCCGGGGCACCGTCGGCGTGTTTCAGGACATCACCGACAGGAAGAACCACGAGCACGCGCTCGAATACCAGGCCGAGCGCCTCGAGACGACCAACCGGATCAACGAGATCATCCGCGACGTGAACCAGGCGCTGGTGCGCGCCTCGACGCGCGAGGAGATCGAGCAGGCGGTCTGTTCGAACCTCGCCGGTGAGGACGCCTACCGCTTCGCGTGGATCGGCGAGCGCCGCGTCGCCGAGGCGGGCGTCGAACCGCGAGAGTGGGCCGGTGTCGAGGATGGCTATCTCGACGACCGTCCCGACCCCGACGAGGGGCGCGAGGACCACGTGACCGCCGCCACCGCGATCGGGGCGGGCGAGATGCAGGTCGCCCAGTCGATCGCCGACGATCCGGCGTTCGCGCCGTGGCGCGAGGCCGCGCTCGAACGCGGCTACGAGTCGGCGGCCGCGATCCCACTGGTCTATGGGGGGACGGCCTACGGCGTACTGTGTGTCTACTCGCCCCGTCCGAACGCGTTCGACGAGACCGAACGCGAGGTACTGGCCGAACTCGGTGAGACCATCGCGTACGCCTTCAGCGCGGTCGAGCGCCGGCGCGCGCTCGTTTCGGACACCGTGGTCGAACTCGAGTTCGCCCTGCAGGACCGCTCGATCTTCACGATCGACCTCACCGCCCGGACGAACTGTGAGGTCACGCTCGACGGCATCGTCGAGCGTTCCGACGGGTCGCTCGTGGAGTTCGTCACCGTCACCGGGACCGATCCCGACACCGTGCTCGATCTCGCGGACGAGCGCGAGGACATCGAGGCCACCCTGGTGAGCGAACACGACGGCGAGGACGGCACCGAGGCGGTCTTCCGGCTCGTCTCCGACGGCTCGTCGAGCACGGTGTCGCTCGCCGAACAGGGCGGCGTCATCCGGGAGGGTGTCGCCGCCGAGGGCGAGGGTCGACTCGTGTTCGAACTCCCCCAGGACGCCGACGTCCGTGCGATCGTCGCGGCGATCACCGAGCAGTATCCCGACACCGAGCTGGTGGCCCAGCGCGAGCGCGAGCGCACGGGAACGCGCGGTGCGGAGTTCCGGGCGGCGCTCGACGACGCGCTCACCGATCGCCAGACGGAGGTGCTCGAAACCGCCTATCTCTCGGGGTTCTTCGAGTGGCCACGCCCCATCGACGGCGAGGAGATCGCCGACTCGCTCGGCATCGCCGGACCGACCTTCCACGAGCACGTCCGCACCGGTGAGGCGAAGCTGCTCGAATCGTACTTCGAGAGCGAGGTCGCCGGCGAGGGCGAGCGACGCGTCGAGTGAGCCCGACGGGCACGCCAGGCGGAGCCGGAACAGTGATACTCGACGGGACGGAACGAACCGAGACAACGAACAGTGTCCCGACAGCGATCCGCCACCGACCGACCGCGTTCGACGCTCCACCCGGAGATGGCGGCCGCCATTGCGGCGATCCGCCGCAAGGAAGGGCTGCCAGCGTGGCACGAGATGACGGTCGAGCGGGCGCGACGCCTGGAGGACAGGGTGTTCACCGCCGACGCCCCCGCCGTCGATCGCGTCGACGACCGCTCGATCCCCGGTCCCGCAGACGACATCCCCGTCCGTCTCTACCGGCCCGCGGTCTCCTCACCCGCGCCGGTCCTCGTCTTCTATCACGGTGGCGGGTGGGTGCTGGGGACGCTCGACTCGGCGGGATCGATCTGCCGTCGCCTCGCTCGCCGCACCGGTCATATCGTGGTTTCGGTCGACTACCGTCTCGCCCCCGAACACCCGTTCCCGGCCGCGGTCGCGGACGCCGAGAGCGCGCTCTCGTGGGTGGCCGCGAACGCGGGGGCGTTCGGCGGCGATCCCGACCGCCTCGGCGTCGCCGGCTCCAGCGCGGGCGGGAACCTCGCGGCGGTCGTCGCGCGCCACGCACAGGAGACCGATATCGAGCTCGACCACCAGGTCCTGCTCTACCCGATCACCGATCACGCCGCCGATGCCGACCCCTGTGACGACTGGTCGGGGCTCCTCACCCGGACGGACATGGACTGGTTCTGGGAGCAGTACCTCCCGACGCCAGACGACGGCGCGGACCCCGACGCCTCGCCGCTCCGCGCCGACGAACTCGCCGGCCTGCCGCCCGCGACCGTCGTCACCTGTGGGTTCGACCCGCTCGGCAAGGAGGGCGTCGCCTACGCCGACCGTCTCCACGACGCCGGTGTCGCCGTCGACCACGCTCACTACCCCAGGATGGCCCACGGCTTCCTCAGCCTCGCGGGCTCGATCGACGCCGCCGATCACGCGCTCGACGACGTGGCGGCCGCCGTGGGCGATCGACTCGGGTGAGTGCGTCCGTTGGCCGATGGAAGCGAGTGCGCTGTGGGGACGGATCGAACGTCGATAGTCCGTTGTACCTTCGACGGGTACCGTGGGTACATGGACGAGGGGTTCGAACCAGACAGGACGTACGCCGAGCGACGCGACCGCGACGATCCGCTTTCGTGGTGTCGGGAGCGTTTCGCGGTCCCCGACGGGATCTATCTCGATGGGAACTCGCTGGGACCGCTGTCGGCCGACGCCGAGCGGGCGCTCGACGACGCCGTCGACGAGTGGCGGGAGCTGGGAATCGGTGGCTGGACCGACGCCGACCCGCCGTGGTTTCGCTACGGCGAGCGCCTCGGCGACCGGCTCGCGCCGCTCGTCGGCGCACGCGAGTCCGAGGTGGTGGTCGCAAATTCGACCACCGTCAACATCCACACCCTGATCGGCACGTTCCTCGACGGGCTCGACGACGGGGCGAAGATCCTCGTGAACGAACTCGATTTCCCGACGGACCACTACGCGATCCGGGCGCAGTTCCGCCAACGGGGGATCGACCCCGACGAGGGGCTCGTGGTCGTCGAAAGCGACGACGGCCGGACGATCGACGAGGAGCGCGTCGTCCGGGCGATGGACGACGAGAACATCGAGATCCTGTTCATGCCATCGGTGCTCTATCGCAGCGGCCAGCTCCTCGACGTCGAGTATCTCACGAGAGCGGCCCACGAGCGGGACGTGCTCGCCGGGTTCGATCTCGCGCACTCGATCGGCGTCGTGCCGCACGCCCTCTCGAACCACGATGTCGACTTCGCGGTCTGGTGCTCGTACAAGTACCTCAACGCCGGGCCGGGCGCGATCGCAGGGCTCTACGTCAACCAGAAACATTTCGGTGCGACGCCCGCCCTGGCCGGCTGGTGGGGCCACGAGAAGGCGACCCAGTTCGAGATGAATTCGATGTTCACGCCGGCAGCCGACGCCGGCGCGTACCAGATCGGCACCGTCCCAGTACTCGCCGCCGCGCCGCTCGACGGCGCGCTCGACCTCATCGAGGAGGTCGGGATCGACGCGATCCGCGAGAAGTCGCTCGCCCTGACGTCGTATCTCGTCGACCTCGTGGACGAACGTCTCGGCGACGGGACTGACGGGGCGGACGACTGTTCGGTCGGAACGCCCCGCGATCCCGAACGGCGGGGCGGCCACGTCGCGATCGAACACCCCGATGCCGAGCGGATCGCGCAGGCGCTGACCGAGAGTGGCGTGGTGGTCGACTTCCGGCCGCCGAACGTCGTGAGAATGTGTCCGTCGCCACTGTACACCGGTTACGCCGAGGTCTGGGACGCGATCGAGCGCTGGCGAGGGATCGTCGATTCGGGAGCGTACGAGCGGTTCGATACGGATCGCTCGGGCGTCACCTGATCACGACGGCAGCGGACAGAGGCTCGCGGTCAGCACCGCCCGTTCGTCGGTCTCGTTGCGCGCGCCGTGGACCGCGCCACGCTCGTTGGGGACGACACCAGGCGCGCTCACCCGCTCCTCCTCGTCGTCCCGCGTCACCACGACCGTTCCCTCGACGACGTGGAAGACGTTGGTCGCGTCGGCGTGATCGTGGGGGTCGACGCGCCCGCCGGGACCGAGCGCGAACGCCTTCACCAGCACGTCGTCGGTCACCACGAGTTCGGCGGTCAGGACCTCGCCGTCGTCGGGCGCGAGGTCGGGATACTGATCGAGCACACCCCGACGACGAGAGCGAGCGACGTAGCCGTTTCGGGTGACGAGACGGCCGGCGCTCGCCCCGTACGGCCGGCGGAGGCCACGAGACGGGAGCGTTTTACGCCCGCCCCTCCCCGTCACGGTATGGAACACGTCACTATCCAGGGTGTCTCGGTCCCGGCCATCGGGCTCGGTACGTGGCGGATGACCGGCCCGACCTGCCGGCGCGCCGTGTCGACCGCGCTCGATTGCGGCTATCGCCGGGTCGACACCGCCCAGGCGTACGGCAACGAGCGCGAGGTCGGCGCGGCGATCGACGTCGCCGACGTGGATCGCGAGGACGTCTTCCTCACCACCAAGCTCGATGCCGGCAATCGCGATCGCGATTCGGTCCTCGACTCCACCCGCGAGAGTCTCGACAAGCTCCGAACCGAGTACGTGGACCTCCTCCTGATCCACCAGCCGAACCCGGTCGCCGACCTCTCGGAAACCCTCGACGCGATGGACGAGCTCGTCGACGAGGGTAGCGTCGAGCACATCGGCGTCTCGAACTTCGGCGTCGAGCGGCTCCACACCGCACGTCAGCACGCCGACGCCCCGATCCTCGCCGATCAGGTTCAGTACCATCCGTTCTGGGATCAGACCACGCTGCTCGACTACTGCCAGATCAACGATATCATGCTGACGGCGTACAGCCCACTGGCCCACGGCGGTGCGGTCGACGACGACGTGCTCCGTGACGTCGGCGCGCGCTACGGCAAGACCCCCGCTCAGGTTGCGCTCCGATGGCTGGTCCAGCAGGAGAACGTCTCGACCATCCCCAAATCCACCAGCCCCGAACATCTCGAAGCCAACCTCCAGGTGTTCGACTTCGAACTCACCGACGCGGAGATGGACGCAATCGCGCGGCCGTCGCTCTCGCGCACCGCGTCGAGCTTCCTCCGCCAGCGCCTCCCGTTCTGAGACGATCGGTCCCGACGGACGCCACCGCCGCAGTTCTCATCGGGCGGCGTCGCGTTCGGTCTCGATCCGCTCGGCGTACGGGGTTGCGATGCGTTCGAGGATCGCCTCACCCGCTTCGGCCGTCCCCTCCCGCGGATCGCCGAGCACACCGTTCTCGCTGATCGCGTCGAACCCCTCGCTGAGCAGTCGTGACGCCGAAACCTCGCCCTCGTGGCCGACCGTGAGCTCGTCCGTCCGGACGAGCCCCTCGTTCACCGCGAGCACGATCGCGGTTTCGGCGGCTCCGGCGTGGATCACCGGCTCCTCGTACTCGACGCCGGCCTCGGCGAGTCCCTCGTTCATCAGCCGCATGTTCTCGTCGAGATCCGCGATGGCGATCACGCTCGCGTCGATCTCCCTGGCGATCTCGGGCGCGACGGTGTTGACGGGCGCGAAGTTGCCGCCGTGAGTCGGTATCAAGACGACGTGCTCGAACCCGTGCTCGTCGAGCGACTCGCAGTACGACCTGATCAGGCTCATCAGCGTCTCGGATGGGATCGTGATCGTGCCGGGAAACGCCATGTGATGGCCCGAACAGCCTGGCCGGATCGTGGGTGCGGCGAGCGCGTCGCCGAGGCGGTCGGCGATCCGACGGGCGAGTTCGTCGCCTGCGAGCGTGTCCATGATCACCGGGAGGTGGGGACCGTGCTGTTCGACCGACCCGACGGCCACGACCGCCGTCGTGGTGCCGTCGTCGAGCGCCGCCTTGATCTCGGGCCACGTGTGCTCCGCTAGCCGGACTGACGTGCGAGAAGACATCGGCAACTTCCACCGTCACAGGCGGGGGTATTAAACGTTCGTCCGTCGACACTGATCTGCCCGTTCGTGCCGACTGCGGTGGCGCGCTTCGGTTTCCGACGCAAGCGCCGGAGGTTTGGCCTCGTGGATCGAACCCCCGGCATGGCGACACGACTCGGCGACGGCATCTGGTGGTTCGGTCTCCGCGGCGTGAACGCGTATCTGGTCGAGGACGACGTCCTCACGCTGGTCGACGCCGGCACACCGCTCGACGCGGGAGCCATCGCGGCCGGCATCGAGGAGACCGGTCACGCCGTCAGGGACGTCGAGCGCGTCCTCCTGACTCACTACGACATGGATCACGTCGGGACGCTTTCCCGGCTCGACGACCTCGATGCAGTCGTGCGGACGGGGGCGGCCGACGCCGCGATGCTCACCGGCGAGACCAACCCACCGTGGCGCAACCACAAGGGGGCGCTCCAGCGCGCCACGGGACCGTTCCTCGGCTGTGACCTCCCGGTCGCGGCGATCGACGACGGCGACTCCGTCGGGACGTTCACGGCGTATCACACGCCCGGTCACACCCCCGGCCACACCGCGTTCGTGAGCGAGGAGCGCTCCGCGGGCTTTCTCGGCGATCTCGTCTTCGAGAGCGACGGTTCGCTCGATTCCTCGCCGTGGCTCGTGAGCTACGACACCGACGAAGCCCGCGAGAGCGTCCGATCGCTCGCCGAGCGCGCGCCAGCGTTCGACGCCCTCGGGATGGGTCACGGCGTGCCGTTCGTCCGCGACGGCGACCAGCGCCTCGCGGACCTCGCGCGCCAACTCCGGTAGGAGGGATTTTACGCGGCGGCGTCGAACCCGCTCCCGATGAGTGCCAGCGACGACGACCTCCCCGGCGACTGGACGGGAGTCGACGACACCGACGAGAAAGCCGGCCAGTACGATCCACAGCGTCCGCTCCACTACGAGCACACGGACGGAATCGAACTCGTCGTCCAGCCCACGTCGCCGAACGTCGCCGACGCCGACGAGGCGGACTGGCGCGTCCGCGCCATCAGCGAGGGCGGCGACGAAACCGAGAGTCTGCGTGATGGGGTCGAGGGCCGCGACGACGCGATCGGCGTCGCCCGCGAGTTCATGACGGCGTACGAAGAGCGCTGCGTCGAGGGCGACGAATCGCCAACGGATCTCGCAGCGTCGTTCTAACCAGCGAGTTCCTCGGCGACGGTATCGGCGTCCAGCAGCCCGGGATCGACGAGCAGATCCGCCTGCCCTTTCGCGAACTCGGGCAGCGATTCACGCGCGTAGACGATCACTCGGAGATCGGCAGCGAGATCAAGCGCGACCGGGATCGAGGTCGCGTGACCGACGTCGGTCAGCACGAACAGGTCCGCCTCACCGATTCCGCCGTCCTCCAGCGCCGGCCGGTTCGCCGTGCCGTCGATCCGGGCTACCGATACGCCGTGCGCTTCGAGCGCGTCGCCAAGTCCCTCGGGATCGGGTCCGGTGAGGACTGCTACTTTGTCGTTCGTGTCACTCATTGGTTCATCTCCACGATTGCTCGTCGCATTCTGTCTTCCCCGCCGGGTCGCAGCTCCCGTACGGTTTGTTTTTCGAGTCGCCGGAATCGTGCCTTTTTCGCATCCGATCCTGCGTCTGGTTCGCCAGTCGTGTCTGCTCGCGACACGGCGTAGCCGACTGCACCGACGTAGACATCGTCTTCCGGCCATTCGTGTTGCCACGTATCGAAAGGTACGAGATCATCCGGCGATACCTCGATGTCTGTCTCCTCACGAAGTTCCCGCACCGCAGCCGCCGCCAACGGCTCGTCGTACTCGACGGCACCGCCGGGAAGGGCCCATGACCCTTCGTGCGGCGGTAGCTTCCGCTGGACGAGGAGCACGTCCTGTCCATCCACAACCGCGACGTTTGCGGCCGATCCGGGCTGTCGAAAGACGATCCGGTCGCAGTCCGCACAGTGCTGTCGTTCCCGTCCTTCGAACCGTTTCGATCCCAGTGAACTACCACACATGGGACAGAACTCGGCGGGAAACTTCGTCATTGGTGGCGAGTGCAACGGACTATCCCCGTCATCACTCGTACTCGATGGTCGCGGGCGGTTTGTGGGTGACGTCGTAGACCACGCGGGCGACGTTCTCCTGCGAGCCGGTGATCCGGCTCTGGAGGCGCTGGAGAGTTTCCCAGTCGATCTCCAGAGCACGGGCGGTCATCCCGTCGCGCGACTCGACCGCCCGAACTGAGACAACCCAGCCGTGAACCCGGTTGTCCCCTTTTACTCCTGTTGCCTTGCCGATCACTGCAGCGAGCGCCTGCCACGGGTCGTACTCCTCCAGCTCCTCCTCGACCGCGTGGGTCGCCTCGCGGGCGACTTCGAGCTTCTCCTCGGTGACTTCGCCGAGGACTCTGACGGCGAGTCCGGGGCCGGGGAACGGCATCCGCTCGGCCACCAGCTCGTCGAGGCCGAGCGCACGCGCGACCTCGCGGACCTCGTCCTTGTAGAGCTCCCGAACGGGCTCGACGATCCCCTCGAAGTCCACGACATCGGGCAGGCCGCCGACGTTGTGATGGGACTTGATGTTCCCCTCCGACTCGATCCGGTCGGGGTAGATCGTTCCCTGAACGAGGTAGTCGGCCTCGGCATCGCGGGCCTCGCGCTCGAACTCCCGAATGAACCCCTCGCCGACGATGTGGCGTTTCTCCTCGGGGTCCGTGACACCGGAAAGCGCGTCGAGGAACCGCTCGTGGGCGTCGACGATTCGGAGACTGTCCATGTACGAGAACGTCTCCGCCACCTGCTCGGTCTCGCCCTTTCGCATCAGGCCAGTGTCGACGTAAACCGGTGTAAGGCGGTCGCCGAGCGCCTCGTAGGCCAGCGCGGCCGCCACCGACGAGTCCACACCACCGGAGAGCGCGATCACCGCGTTCGCGTCGCCGACCTCGTTCTCGATTTCGTCGACGGCCTCCTCGATGAACGGTTCGGTGTCGACCATCAGGCCTCGACCTCGTCGATCGCGTGGCGGTCACGCTCGTCGAGTGCAGCGTCGAGCAGTCCCACGAACGGTGGGCTCGCCCGGCCGGGCCGCGACCGGAACTCGGGGTGGAACTGGGTGCCGAAGAAGAACGGATGGTCGGCGAGTTCGAGGATCTCCATCCGGTTGTTCGCCCGGCCCGAAAAGTGGAGTCCTGCCTCCTCCAGGCGGTCGATGTACTCGGGATTGACCTCGTAACGGTGGCGGTGGCGCTCGGTGCACGACTCGCCGTAGAGGTCGGCCGCGAGCGTTCCGGGTTCGATCACGGTCTCGTGTGCGCCCAGCCGCATCGTCCCGCCGAGGTCCTCGATGTCGTACTGCTCGGGCAGGAGACCGATCACGGGATGGGAAGTCTCCTCTTCGATCTCCGTCGAGTGCGCGCCGTCGAGATGCAGGACGTTTCGGGCGTACTCCACGACCGCCATCTGGAAACCGAGGCACAGCCCCAAGAACGGGACATCGTTCTCGCGGGCGTAACGTGCGGCGGCGATCTTCTCGGGGGTGCCTCGGGTGCCGAACCCGCCGGGGACGACCACGGCGTCGGCCTCACGCAGGCGGCGCTCGTGGGTGTTCGCCATCTCCTCGGCGTCGACCCAGAGCACCTCGACTTCGACGCCGTGTTCGAGCCCGGCGTGTTTCAGCGCCTCGTGGATCGAGAGGTACGCGTCCTCCAGGGCGTACTTCCCGACGAGCGCGATCGTCACGGTACCGGACTGCTCGCGGGTCACGAGGTCGCGCCACTGACTCGTGCGATCGTCGGCGGGCAGCGCACGCCCCGCGATCCCCAACTCGTCCATCACGTACTCGTCGAGGCCCTCGGACTCGACCATCAGCGGCACGTGGTAGATGTCCTCGACGTCTGGGTTCGAGAACACCGCGTCCTCGGGCACGTCACAGAACAGCGCGATCTTCTCCTTGGTCTCGGGGTCGAGCTCGTCCTCGCAGCGGCCCACCACGATATCGGGCTGCAAACCAATGGAACGGAGCTCCTTCACGCTGTGCTGGGTGGGTTTGGTCTTCTGCTCGCCGTTTTTCGAGTACGGAACCAAAGTGACGTGGGCGAGCAGGACGTCTTCATCGTCTTCCTCGTGGCTGAACTGCCGGATCGCCTCGTAGTACGGTCCGCCCTCGATGTCGCCGACCGTGCCACCGACCTCGATCAGACAGACGTCGTGGCCCGCGGCGGCCTCTCGGACGCGACGCTTGATGTCGTCGGTGATGTGTGGGATGATCTGGACCGTCTTCCCGAGGTAGTCGCCGCTTCGCTCCTTCTCGATGACGTTCTTGTAGAGCTTTCCCGTGGTTATGTTCTGATCGAACGTCATGTCGGCGTCGAGGAAGCGCTCGTAGTTGCCCAGATCGAGATCGACCTCGCCGCCGTCCTTCAGGACGTAGACCTCGCCGTGCTGGTAGGGGTTCATCGTCCCGGCGTCGACGTTGAGATAGGGGTCGATCTTGACGGCGGTGACGTCGAAACCGGCGTTCGCGAGCAGCCGGCCGGTGCTGGCGGCCGTGATGCCCTTTCCGAGGCCACTCATCACACCTCCGGTGACGAAAACGAACTTCGGTCCCGTGTCGGGACTTGGGGGGTCTGTCGGCATATCAACGGTGCGCCAGCGGGGGACAAAATCGTTTCGGACCCCTGGATGACGATCTTGGGAAAGCGCGAAGAACAGCACGAGGTGCGAAAGTCAGAACAGAATATTTTCCTTGGAAAATTACTTGCATCTCGGCGTCGTAGAATGAACGATGACCGAGCAGGAGGGATGGAACGACGTCAACGAGCACGTCCGCGAGCAGTGGACCGACGAGACGACGCCGTTCGAGCGGGTGTACGAAGTCGTCGAGACCACTCGTGAGGGCGCGTCGGCGGCGACCATCGCCGAGCGCGCGCTCGTGAGCGAACCCACCGCCAGACGTCACTGCAACGCGCTCGTGAACACCGGCTTTGTGGCCACCGAGCAGGACGGCCGGACGACACTCTACAGGCGCGACGAGGATCAGGTGCTGCTGAGTCGGATCCACGACCTCCGCGAGCGGGCCGACCGCGAGGAGTTGCTCGACGGGATCGAACGGATGAAAACGACGATCCGCGGGTACGAGGACACTCACGACGCGATCTCTCCGGAGGAACTCGCGCGACATCTCTCGGGTGCGGATAGCGAGGGCTGGGCGGACGTCACGTCGTGGAAGACCACTCGCCGGAACCTCGCCGTCGCACAGGCGGCGCTCGCCTACGACGAGGCCAGCGAACAGCTCACCGCATGATGGATGCGGACCGGACTGGCGAGTTCGGTCCGATCTCCCTCCCCGCGCTCCGGCGGATCCGCAATCTCTGGATGGATCTCGAACCCCTGGTGTCCGATACCGGCTACGACGACCCGATCGATCCCGCCGAACTCTCCATCGAACTCGCCGATGGTCTCGACGACGCCGACACCGCCAGGTTCGACGTCCAATGGAGTGAGTTGGACAACTACTCGTTTCACTACGTCGATGGCGCTGGCGTGAACTGGCGGTTCGACCGCCATCCCAACACCCACTCTCCCGAAGCGCATTTTCATCCGCCGCTGGGCTCATCGCCCGCGGACACATCGACCGCTGCCGCCGAACCCTCCTGCATCCGCGTCGAGGAGGTGTCTCTCGTGACTCGTGCAGTCATCGTAATGTGGCGTGCGGCCTACGAGAGCGACGACCGCGGACGGCTCAACAGCGTATCGAATCCACCGTGATCGTTGCGGATAGTCTATGTCTGCGGGATTGCCGACGAGTCATCGAGACTTTCAGCGTCACCACTCCTCGTCGAAGAACCCGACGACCGCCGCAGCCACCTTCTCGGCCTGCCCGACGAAGAAGTGATCCGCCGACAGTGCCGTCACCGCCAGATCGAGTTCGCGGGCGCGCTCGACCACCGGCCTCCAGTCCGCGGTCGTGTCGCGCTCGGCATAGAGCACCTGTACCGGACAGTCGATCCCGTCGAGGGCGGCCACCGCGTCCGTACCCTCGTGGCCACGGTCGGGCGCGAGCGCGCTCACCGCTCGGAGTCCCTCCAGATCGGGGGCCGCACACAGCGCCATCGTCGCGCCGAAGCTGAACCCGAACAGGCCGACCGAATCGGCGTGCTCGTGTGCCCATTGGACGGCGTTTTTCAGGTCGGACTGCTCGCCTCGGCCCTCGTCCCAGTTCCCATAATCGAACCGGAGGCACGCGACGCCACGCTTCCGGAGTGCGTCGCTCACGGCCACGAGCCGCCGGTCGGAGCGCGTTCCGCCGTCCTGGGGATGGGGCGGACACGCGACGACGACTCGTTCGAGCTCCGGGTCCGTGCTCTCGTCCGGCGCGCCGTCCGGGCGATCGAGCGTTCCACGCACGTCCCGACCGCCGGGCACCACGACGTCCATCGTCCGGGGTTCGTGTAGGAGGTGTTTTAAGATGACGGGACTCCAACGGGCGGCATGGGAATCCTCTCGCGCGCGTCGTACGTCATCCGGTCGCGGCTGAACGCGGTCCTCGATAGCGCCGAGGACCCGGGCGAGCAGCTCGATTACTCCTACGAACAGCTCCGCGACCAGCTCCAGGACGTGAAGGGCGGGATCGCGGACCTCACCACCCAGAAGAAACGCCTCGAGATCCAGAAGCGCCGGCTGGAGGAGAACGTCGAGAAACACAACGAGCAGGCCCGCGAAGCCGTCCGTCAGGATCGCGACGACCTCGCACGCCAGGCCCTCGAAAAGAAAAAGCAGAAGATGACCC
Organism: Halococcus agarilyticus; assembly: GCF_000334895.1. Taxonomy (NCBI): domain Archaea; kingdom Methanobacteriati; phylum Methanobacteriota; class Halobacteria; order Halobacteriales; family Halococcaceae; genus Halococcus; species Halococcus agarilyticus. The sequence continues at coordinate 75,179 of NZ_BAFM01000007.1, forward strand.
AGATCGAGGACCTCGAGGGTCAGATCGCCGAACTCCAGAACACTCAGGACCAGCTCGTCGAGAAGAAAAACACCCTCCAGGGCCGGATCGACGAGTTCCGCACGAAAAAGGAGACGATGAAGGCACGCTACGAGGCCGCCGAAGCGAGCACGAGAGTGTCCGAAGCGATGACGGGCGCTGGCGACGAGATGGAGGACGTGGGTCGGTCGATCGAGCGCGCGAACGAGCGGACCGAGGACATGGAGGCCCGTGCCGCGGCGATGGACGAGCTCGAGGAGTCGGGGGCGTTCGAGGACGCGCTCTCCGACAAGGACAGCATCGACCGCGAGCTCGAATCGCTCAGCACCGACAGCGAGGTCGACGCCGAACTGGAGACTCTCCAGGCCGAGATGGGGGCGGACGGTGGCTCCGAAACGGCGAGCGAGTCGACGAGCGAGGATGTCGAGTCGGCGACCACCGAGGTCGACGCCGGTGGAACCGACGGCGGCAGCGACGAACCGGCCGATCCCGCGGTCGAGGCCGAACTCGAAGAGCTCCAGAACGACGAGGACGGGTAGCGAAGCGCGCTCCCCGACCCCGGCCGATCCCGATCGTCGCGCCGCAACCACAACCTTTTGCCCGGCAGCGGTAGGAGAGGTGGTATGGCCGAGTCGGACGCCGACCAGCCGAGCGACACGATGCGCGAGCGGGTCGGCGAGAGTCGGACGAAGCTCTGGCTGTTGCTCGACGCCGACCGCCGCGTGATCGCGGCCATCCCCCTCTGTCTCGTGTTCGTCTCGCTCGTCGTGCTCGGCGTACTCGACCCCGCTCCGCTCTCGCGAGCGATCGTCACGGGCGACCCGTTCGAGACCGTCTTCCAGGGGTTTCTGACCGCCATCATCACCGGTGTGACGCTCGTGGTCACCATCAACCAGCTCGTGCTCTCCCAGGAACTCGGTGCGGTCGACGACCAGCGCGAGCGGATGTCCGGTGCGATGGAGTTCCGTGAGGACGTCGAGACCGCGATCGAGGCTCCGATCAGCCCCCCCGAACCGTCGAGCTTCCTCCGGGCGATCGTCGACGTGACACAGACGCGCGCGAACGCCCTCGAAGAGGCCGTCTCGGAGAGCCGGGACGAGCAGTTCATCGAACGCACCGAGGACTACGTCGACAGCCTCACCGTGAACGCCGAGACGGTCGGCAACCAGCTCGAAGACGCCCAGTTCGGCACGTTCGACCTCCTCTTCGCCGCGCTCGATTACAACTACTCGTGGAAGATCTACGAGGCACGCCGCCTCCGCAACGAGCACGAGGACTCGGTGACCGACGAAACCGACGACGCCTTCGAGGGACTCATCGAGGTGCTCAAGTTCTTCGGCCCGGCGCGCGAGCACTTCAAGACGCTGTACTTCGAGTGGGAACTCATCAACCTCTCGCGCGCGATGCTCTACTCCGCTGTTCCGGCACTGATCGTCATCCTCGGGGGGATCCTCTACGCCGACAACCCGGGGTCGATTCCCGGTGTCACGTTCGGGATCGAGAACCTCGTCTGGGTCGCGAGCGCCGCGTCGACGATCGCGCTGGTCCCGTTCATGCTGCTGCTCTCCTTTATCCTCCGGATCGCCACGGTCGCGAAGCGGACCCTCTCGATCGGGCCGTTCATCCTACGCGAATCCGCCCGGACCGAGGACATCGCGTGGGACGAGTAACGCTCCGTCCGACGGTCTGACGTCGATCAGTCGACGTTCTCGCCCTGGTAGCTTCCGTCGTATCGGCCGTCGTGGTCAGCCTCGGCGAGCACGAGCTGGGCGATGCGCGCGCTGCGCTCGATCTCGACGTCGTGGTGTACCTGGAGAAGCCCCTCGCCACGTCCCTCGTACCCCGCGTCCCAGACAGCGGTGTTGAGCATACACGAGTTGCGCATGAGCGACGAGCGCGGGTGGATGAATCCGATATGGCCGTCGGGGATCCGGACGGTTTCGGCGTACCGGACGACGTACCCGCCCGGTGGGAGATAGTAGGGATCGGTCGCGTTATCGGTCCCGAAATCGGTGTCGTCGGCTCCCGATCCCTCGGTGACGTGTTCGCGGCGTCGGTGACGGTCGCCGATCTCCTTGCCGTCGACCCCGATGTGGCCCGGCTCGTGCTGGGAGAACACCGCTTCGAGCGTGAGATCGACGCCGTTCGGCTGGATCTGTTCGGCCGTGACCGGCGTGACGTGCTCGGCGACGAACTGCCCGCTCTCGAACATACGCCCGTTTTTTCAAGGGGGAGCAAAGAGCTATCGGAGCGATACCGTCGTCGCCACGACCACGACTGGCGCTGTCACTCCGTATGGCAATACTTGCGGTGTGTGGCGGTCTTTCGTGCGAAACGCACGGGATTTATACCGGTGGCCGGCGGAGTGTTCGGTGCTATGGGACAAACGCTGACCGAGAAGATCCTCGATGACCACCTCGTCGAGGGCGAACTCGAAACCGGCGAGGAGATCGGGATCGACATCGACCAGGTGCTCACCCAGGACACGACCGGGACGCTGGTCTGGCTCCAGTTCGAGGCGCTCGGCCTCGACGAGGTCCAGACCGAACTCGCGGCCCAGTACTGCGACCACCAGACCTACCAGTTCGACTTCAAGAACTCCGACGACCACCGCTTCCTCCGGTCGGCGGCCGGCACGTTCGGCGCACACTTCTCCCGACCGGGCAACGGCATCTGCCATCAGGTTCACAAAGAACGGTTCGCCGCACCGGGCAAGACGATGCTCGGCAGCGACAGTCACACCCCGACGCCTGGCGGGATGGGCGAGCTCGCGATCGGCTCCGGCGGTCTCGACGTGGCCGTCGCGATGGGCGGCGGCCAGTACTACATCGAGATGCCCGAGGTCGTGAACGTCCGGCTCGAAGGCGACCTTCCCGACTGGGCCACCGCGAAGGACGTCATTCTCCACCTGCTCGGCGAGCTCTCGGTCAAGGGTGGCGTCGGCAAGGTGCTCGAATACACCGGGCCTGGCGTCGAGAACCTCTCGGTGCCCGAACGGACCACCATCACCAACATGGGAACCGAGCTCGGGGCCACGACCTCGATCTTCCCGACCGACGACCACACCCAGGAGTTCCTCGACCGGCTCGGCCGTGGCGACGAGCACGTCGAGATCGGACCGGACGAGGATGCGGAGTACGACGACGTGATCGAGGTCGATCTCGGTGATCTCGAACCGCTCATCGCCACGCCGTCGATGCCCGACAACGTCGTTCCCGTGCGCGAGGTCGCCGGCGAGGACGTCGAGCAGGTCATCATCGGCTCGTGCACCAACGGGGCCTACGAGGACATCCTCCCCGGCGCGAAGATGCTCGAAGGCCGCGAGGTCGACAAGCGCACCGAGATGATCGTCGCGCCCGGCTCGAAGCAGGCCTCCGAACTGCTCGCGCGCGAGGGCTGGACCGCCGAAATGATGGCCGCCGGCGTCAACTTCTCCGAGGCGACCTGTGGCGCGTGCATCGGCATCGGTCACGTGCCCGCCTCCGACTCGGTCTCGCTCCGAACGTTCAACCGCAACTTCGAGGGCCGGTCGGGTATCGAGGACGACTCGGTCTACCTCTGCTCGCCGGAGGTCGCCACCGCCTCCGCGATCGCCGGCGAAATCGTCGATCCGCGCGACCTCGCGGACGACCTCGGCGACCTCGAGGATCCCGGCTTCGAGATGGCCGACACCTACGACGGCTCGACCGCCGACCTCATCGCACCGGACGAGGCCGTCGACGACGGGCTCGTGAAGGGGCCGAACATCGGCGACGTCCCGCTGAAGGACCCGCTCGACGCCCACCTCGAAGGATCGGCGCTGCTCAAGATGGACGACAACATCACGACCGACCACATCATCCCGGCGACCCAGGACATCCTGATGTACCGGTCGAACATTCCCAAGCTCTCGGAGTTCACGCTCTCGCGGGTCGACGACGACTTCGCCCAGCGCGCGCTCGACGCCGACGGCGGGTTCCTCGTCGCGGGCGAGAACTACGGCCAGGGGAGTTCGCGCGAGCACGCGGCGCTCTGTCCGATGTATCTCGGCGTCGAGGGCGTCCTCGCCCAGAGCTTCGCCCGGATCCACAAGGCGAACCTGTTCAACTTCGGACTCCTGCCCCTCACGATCGACGAGGACACCTACGAGCAGATCGACGAGGGCGACGACATCGAGATCGTCGACGACGTCGAGGAGGCCGTCCGGAGCGGTCAGGACGAGTTCACGATCCGCGTGAACGACGACTGGGAGGCGATCGGCCAGCTCGACGCCTCCGCCCGTGAGCGTGAGATCCTCGCCGACGGCGGCAAGCTCCCGCACACGAAGGCCCAGCAGGACGATAGCTCGGGTGCGGCTCCCGCGGACGACTAACGACTTTTTTACTTCGTCGGGTGGCCTCCCTGCGGTCGGCCACCTCTCCTCGCAAAAACCTCGACTAAAAACACCCGCTCACTCGCGCCTTCGGCGCTCGTTCACGGTACAACTGCTGGCGCTCTCCGCAGCCGCACAGCACCGCCGAAGCCCTCGCTGCTCCCTCCGGTCGCACCTCGCCCTTCATCCGCCAGGAGAGCAAGCTCTCCTGAGCCACTGCGGTCGCGGAGCGACCGCAGGACGCCAGGCCAGCACCGCCTGGCGACCGCAACCGGCCCGACGGCACCGCCGCCGCTACTCGTCGGCCCGGTCGCTGTAGGCGGCGTACCGGAGGAGATTCAGACTCCATTCCTCGGGGAGTTCGGCGACGAGTTCGTTGACGCCGGTCTGCTCGTACTCCTCGTCGAGTACGGCGGCGACGTGATCGGCCGCCTTCCCGTAGGCGACGCTTTTCCCCTCGGCCTCGCCCGTCTCGCGGTCGGTCAGTTCGTCCTGGTTCTCGATGGCGTCGAGCTTCTGCACCCCGCTGAGAACGCGCAGCCGCAGCCGGATGTTCTCCAGATCCTCGCGGTCTGCCTCGTCGAGCATGTGGCGGGGTTGTGCGCTCCGAGGGATAAACGAACCGTCGTGGTCGGCAGCGCCGGTCAGGCGACGTACGTATCGCGGATCGTCCCCGCGAGCAGCCCGTCGCGATCGAGCGCGAGCGCGACCAGCACGAACGGGTGCTCCGCCGGCCGGATGACGAACACTCCGTAGGGTGGCTCCGCACCCTCTCCCAGTCGGTCGATCAACGGCTCCAGAGGGGTAACTCCATCACGAAACTCGCCATAGAGATCGCGCTGGCCCGCCTGCTCCGCGAAGGTGTAAACCACCCCATTGGTCTCGCCGTCGGTGTCCTGGGTCACCCGCGAGTTCATCGCCGCTCCCTCGCGTCGCGCCTCGTTCCACGTCTCGCGCGCGACCTCGAAGACGTCGGTCGCGCCGTCGACGAACTCGACCGTGGTCCGGCTGTCGATCGAAAGCTCCGCGAACCGCGGCGCGTCGTCGTCCCACGACAGCGTCGCGTCGATCCGGTTGCCCGCCGCTACTTCCGCCACCCGATCGGCGAGCTCTCCCTCGTAGCCTGCGGTCGTGACGTAAGTCGGGTCCTGGCTCTCGACGTCGAGCAGGAGGAGTTCGTCGGGCCTGCGCGTACTCGAAAGCACGCGGTAGGTCCCGGACGTCGTCGGTTGCATACCCGCCTTCGCCCCGCCGCGGATAAATCCCTGTCCACCTGAACGGCTTTGGGGCTGCCGCCCGTAGCAAGTGCATGCGCATCGTCACGCTGCTGCCCTCGGCGACCGAGATCGTCTACGCGCTGGGGCTCGAACCCGTCGGGACCTCCCACGAGTGTGACTACCCGCCCGAAGCGGCCGAAAAGCCCGCGGTCAACCGCTCACGAGTCGACGTCGAGGCGTCGAGCGCCGAGATCGACAGCCAGGTTCTCGAAGCCGAGGACGGTGACGGGGTGTACGACATCGATCTCGACACGCTCGACCGGCTCGATCCCGATCTCGTGGTCTCACAGGGGATCTGTGACGTCTGCGCGGTGGACTCGGTGCTGGTCCGGGAGGCGGTCGACGAACTCGACCTCGACTGCGAAGTACTGACGACCGATCCCCACAGTCTGGGCGACGTCTTTGCGGACATCCAGCGGATCGGCGACGTCACGGGTACTCAGAAACGGGCCGACGAACTCGTCACCGACCTCGAAGCGCGCGTCGATGCCGTCGCGGCCACCGCCGAGGAGGCCGACGAACGCCCGCGCGTGGCAGTCCTCGACTGGACCGATCCCGTGATGACCGCCGGCCACTGGGTGCCTGAAATGGTTGACCTCGCCGGTGGATCGTTCGGTCTCGCGGAACCGGGCGACGCCTCCCGACCCCGCGAGTGGGACGCGATCCGCGAGGACGACCCCGAGGTGCTCGTGGTCGCGCCCTGCGGGTTCGACCTCGATCAGACCGCCGAAAACCTCGCGGACCTGACCGAGCGCGAGGGTTGGGACGATCTCACCGCGGTGCGCGAGGGCCGTGCCTACGCACTCGACGGCCACCAGTTCATGAACCGGCCCGGGCCCCGGCTCGTCGACTCGCTCGAACACCTCGCGGCGCTCGTTCATCCCGAACTGTTCGACGCACCACCGGACGAGGCCGCCCGCCCGCTCCGGACGCTCCGCAGCGAACCCACGGCCGAACCCTGACGTCGGGCCACCGAGTCCGACTCAGGTCGACGCGATCGCACAGGAGTCGGTGTACTCGACTTCACCGACCGACTCGATCCCTCCCTCGCCACACACCGGACAGTCGGGGTTCGGTGCGATCGGCACTTCCTCGAAGTTCATGTCCATCGCGTCGTAGACCAGCAGCCGGCCGTCGAGGGTTTCTCCCACCCCGATCAGGTGCTTCGCGGTCTCGGTCGCCTGGATCGAGCCCACCACCCCGGGAAGCGCGCCGAGCACGCCGACAGTCGCACAGTCCGGGACCGTGCCCTCGGGCGGTGCTTCGGGGAACAGACACCGATAGCACGGCGATCCCTCGGTGAAGGTCGTGACTTGCCCCTCGAAGCGATAGATCGCGCCGTGAGAGAAGGGAACGCCGGCGAGCGTACAGGCGTCGTTCACGAGATACCTGGTCCGAAAGTTGTCCGATCCGTCGACCACGAAGTCGTAGTCGGCGACGAGCTCGGTGATATTGCCGGAGCTGACGCGCAGGTCGTGAGTCACGACATCGACGTCGGGGTTCAGCCGGGTGACGAAGTCGGCGGCGCTGTCGACTTTCTTCCGGCCGACGTCGCTGTCGGCGTGGACGATCTGGCGCTGGAGGTTCGATCGCTCCACGGTATCGTCGTCGGCGATCCCGAGTTCGCCGACGCCCGCAGCGGCGAGATACTGGATCGCGGGCGAGCCGAGCCCGCCCGCACCGACCACGAGCACGCGCGCATCGAGTAGTTCGGCCTGGCCTGTCGGACCGATCTCGTCCATGATGACGTGTCTGGAGTACCGATCGAGCTGGGTCGGATCGAGACCGGGACCGCTCATGGAGGGTGGTTGGTGGCGAGCGGAATAAGCCCGCGGGTGGGCCGGTTCCAAAACGAGTGAGATCCGCGAGGGAGGACGTGGCTATCGGTTCGGCGGCCCGATCTCTACTTTTATGTGGGACGACTCTGTACGGTGGCTCGTATGCGAACGCGCACACTCACCGTTGCCCTCCTCTCGGCGTTGCTGATCGCGAGCGCCGGGACGGCGGGTGCGCTCACGATCGGCCCCCTTCAGCCCCAGGAATCGCCGACGAACACGACGACCAGTAGCGGCTCGCCGGTCCAGGGCGGTCCGAGCGTCACGTTCGACGACCAGGCCTCGAGCGGCCAGACGGTCCTCGTCGCGTCGGCGACCGTGCCCGAGCAGAGCTTCGTCGCCGTCTACGACAGCAGCCGGTCGGGCAACGAAACCGACCAGATCATCGGCGCGTCGTACCTGCTCCAACCGGGCACGTCGGACAACATCCGGATCCAGCTCGACGAGCCGCTCACCGAATCGAAGTCGCTGACCGCGGTCGTCCACACCGACAGCAACGGCAACGGCGAGTTCGACTACGTCTCCTCGGACGGCGGGGAGGACGCGCCGCTCACCCCCGAGGGCGACCGTCGGATCGTCGACATCGCCCAGATCTCCGTCGAGAACGCCGGCGGCGCGAACGAGTCGACCGCGACGGACACGACCGTGGCGACCACCGACGGAGCGACGAACGCCACGACCGCCGGCGAGATGACGACCGGTGAAACGACCGCTGACGAGACGACCGCCGCGGAACCGACGGCCGAAGCGACGGCCGCTGAAGAGACGACTGCCGAGGAGACAGCCGCCGACGAAACGTCCGCTGCGACCGAGGCGACGAGCGCCGGCGAAACGAACGGCTCCGGCGACTCGGGCAACAGCGGTGCGTTCGGTCCCGGCTTCGGTCCCGTCGTCGCGGTCGTGGCGCTGCTCGCGGCCGCGCTGCTCGTCGCCAGGCGGCGCGAATAGCTCCACGAATCGATCCCGTCTCTTTCGTTACGATCCGAACGAGCGCTGTCCGTGAACTCGAAACTGTTCGCCGAGCGCTTGTCGCAGAACTGATGGGCCCTGTCGGATTCGAACCACGGTCGTTTCGTTCACTCCGCTCACTCCACTCCCTGCTTCGAATCCTCGGGTGACGTCTCACACGCGCCGCTGTCGCGGCGCGGTTCGACTGGGCCCTGTCGGATTCGAACCAACGACCACTCGGTGTCCCATGCTATCCGACGAGTCGCATCGGAGCGGAGCTGTGTCCGATCCGATTTCGGATACCAGTATGAGCCGAGCGCTCTTACCACTGAGCTAAGGGCCCGTGTGAGCCGAACGTTTCGCCTTCCGACTCTTGAACGTATCGGGTTCGATGATTCGGCTTCGCCTTCCGAAAGGACGCCGGCATCAGAAACCAGAGACTTCTGATTGGCCGTGAAACCCGCAGGATTTCACGCCGTCGTCAGATTCCGGCGGGATCTGACGGGCCGTGAATTTTCGAAGAAAATTCACGCCGTCGTGAAAACTCGATGAGTTTTCACGGGCCGTCAGACCGAAGGTCTGACGCCGCCGCCAGGGCTCGAACCTGGGACAACCTGGGTAACAACCAGGTGCTCTACCAACTGAGCTACGGCGGCTCTGCTCAATCCTAACGCGAGTTCGTTCATAGCCGTTTCGCTTTCGACCGACACGTTTTCGCCCGGCGGCGGGATAGCCTCGGTATGACCGACGACGCCCTCGATACGGTTCTCGCACGGGTCAGAGAGCGCGTCACTCCCGACGCCGAGAAACGCGCCCGTCTCGACGAGGCCGTCGCTCGGCTCACCGACGCCACCGAGCGCGCGGTCGCGGACCGCCCAGTCGACGCCGACGTGGTCCACGTCGGCTCCACCGCTCGCGGCACGTGGCTGCCCGGCGACCGCGACATCGACCTGTTCGTCCGGTTCCCGTCCGAGCTTCCCCGAGAGGACCTCGAACGCCACGGCCTCGCGGTCGGGCACGAAGTACTCCCCGACGGCCGCGAGGAGTACGCCGAACATCCCTACGTCACCGGCCATTTCGACGGGTTCGCGGTCGATCTCGTCCCCTGCTTTCGGGTCGAGCGCGCGGCAGACGTCCGGTCGGCGGTCGATCGCACGCCCTTCCACACCAAGTATCTCGATTCCCGACTCGGTTCGGCGCTCGCCGCCGACGTCAGACTCGCGAAGGCGTTCCTCGCGGCGATCGGCGTCTACGGCAGCGACCTCCGCACCCGCGGGTTCTCGGGCTACCTCGTTGAACTCCTCACGCTCGAACACGGCGGGTTCCGCTCGCTGATCGAGACGGCCGCCGACTGGCACCCGCCGGTGCGGTTCGATCCGGAAGGGCACGGCGACGCTGGCGGTGAGAGCTTCGACGACCCGCTCGTGGTGGTCGATCCCACCGATCCGGGACGCAACGTCGCGGCGGTGCTCTCGACAACCAATCTCGCGAGGTTCCAGCACTACGCCCGTGATCTCCTCGCCGATCCGCGCGAGTCGGCGTTCGTTCCCGATTCGCCCGCAGCGATCGCCGCCAACGAGATGCGGACCGAGATCGACCGCCGCAGCACGGTCCCGGTCGCCGTGCGGTTCGACGCGCCGGATCTCGTCGCCGACCAGCTCTACCCCCAGCTCGAACGCTCCCGACGGGGAGTGGTCGACGCCCTCGACCGTCGCGGGTTCGACCCCCTCCGCTCGGCCGCGTTCGCCGACGATTCTGCTGTGTTGTTCGTCGAACTCGGGGTCGCCGAACGACCGGCGATCGAGCGCCACGAGGGGCCCCCGGTGAGCGCGCGCGAGCACGCGACCGCTTTCCACGAAAAGTACGCCGATACGGACTGCTACGGCCCATTCATCGAGGAGGGACGGTACGTCGTCGAGCGCGAACGAACGTTCCCCAGCCCCCGCGCGTTCCTCGAAAGCGACGCGCTGTTCGACGTGGCGCTCGGCGCGGACGTCGAACGCGCGCTCGCGGCCGACTACACGGTGCTCGTGGGCGACGAGACGGCCGCCCTCGCCGACGAGTTCGGGGCCGAGCTGTCGCGGTACTTCGCGCCGAAGCCCTGAAAGCGCCGCTGCGTGACGATTCGTCGACAGAATACTTCATCGCAACGGTTCTCCCGGCCCGAAGCGTCAACAACACTCCTCGGTGGCTGCTGCCGTTCGCTCGGCATCCACGGTGGCCACCTCACAGTCCTCCGCACAGCCACACTCGACGAGATCGACTTCCGCCTCTAGCTCCCGAAGCACCCCGACGAACTGCCTTCCGGCGGGGGTGAGTTCGTACCGCGTCGACGGCGGCGACGTCGCCTCGACGCGACGCTCGACGAGACCGTGACAGCGGAGTTCCGTCAGACGTTCCGAGAGCGTCTTCGCCGTCGGCCCGTCGAGTTCACGGCGCATCTCGTTGAATCCTCGTGGCCCTTCGAAGAGCAGACGGAGGACGTGCATGGCCCACTTCCCACGCAGCGCCCGGTGGAGACCGTGCCACACGGCCTGCCATTCCGCCGATTCCTCGACAGCGTGCTCCGGTGGTTGGGTGGCAGCACGCTCCGACGATTTCCCGTTCATGCGCCTCCTCGGTGCTGCCGACACCTGAACCCCCGCATCCGGTTTCCGTTCGGAAACGCCATTTATATCGAAAAATTAACTCGTTTATGCCGTCGAAGCTCGTTCGTCCGAACGCGATGGCAGAGAACCACTGTTGTGACGTCGACGCCGAATCGCTCGCCGATCTGTTCGAAACCACAGTCGAGATTCCCGTCGGAATCGTTCTTGCCGGCGGTTGCTGTTGCTGCCGATGCTGTTGATCACGTGCCGAGACCGTGAGCGGTTCGGACCTCGTCGATGACCGAGCGCGCGCGATCGTCGACCGATCCGTCGGGTTCGACGGGATCGTACCCACCGAACACCTCGTTCACCGTCGTGATGCTCTCCGAGAGGGTTTCGAGGCCGTAGCCGCCTTCGAGCACGAACCCGTAGCCCGCGTCCGATCGCGCTGCGAGATCGCGCAATCGGGCGGCGAGCACGCCGTACCCCTCGGTCGAGACGCTCATCCGCGAGATCGGATCGTGCTCGTGAGCGTCGAAGCCCGCGCTCACGAGGAGGAGATCGGGATCGAACGAATCGAGCAGCGGCGCGAACACCTCGTCCACCGCGGCGACGTACGCCGGATCGCCCGCGCCGGAGGGGAAGGCGAGGTTCGCGGTCGTCCCTGCGCCGTCGCCTGTTCCGATCTCGCCCGCCTCGCCGGTGCCCGGATAGAGCCCGCGCTCGTGGATCGAGGCGTAGAACACGTCGCCGCGGTCTTCGAAGATGTCCTGGGTGCCGTTGCCGTGGTGGACATCCCAGTCGACGATGGCGACCCGCTCCGCGCGGCCGTCGTCGATCATCGCTTCGGCCGCGATGGCGGCGTTGTTGAGGAAACAGAAGCCCATCGCGTCGTCGGCGACCGCGTGGTGGCCCGGTGGTCGCCCGAGGGCGAAGGGGGTCTCGCGCCCGCTCGCCCCGTCGAGGGCGGCTTCGGCGGCCCACACCGCCTGACCCGCACTCCGGAGTGCGGCATCCCATGTCGCCTCGACCGCGACGGTGTCGGGATCCCACTGGCCGCCGCCCGACGCGCAGAACTCCCGGAACTCGCGGACGTAGTCGGGGTCGTGGGCCGCCCGCGCCGCCGTCTCGTCGATCGGGTCGGCCTCGACGTACTCGACGCCGTGGCGTTTCGCGAGCGCCCGCCGGATGGCGCGGAGCCGATCGGGGCTCTCGGGGTGGCGCGCGCCGGGATCGTGATCGAGACACTCGGCGGAGTAGCCGAATCTCATTCGTCGGGGTAGTACGGCGCGAGTTCGAAGTACGTCTCGACGTCGGCGACCGTGATCGTGCGCCGGCCGGCGTGGCGCGCGAGCACCGCCGCGGCCGCCGCGACCCGGCCGGCGTAGCGTTCGAGCCGGCCGGCGAGCGCGACCCGGGCGTCGCGCGCGACCCGGTAGCGATCGTCGATGTCGAGGCGAGCGATGCGGTCGACCGGCGCGACCGGGAGTTCGAGGTCGTCGGACCCGGCGGCGTCGGCGTCGAAGTCCTCCACCTGGAGGGTTTTCCGGTCGTCGTCGGTCGCACGTCGGGCGGCGTCGGCCGCGAGACGCGCGCCGCGCTCCTGGATGCGTTCGGCGAGCTCCTCGGTGGCCTCGCTGCTCACCCGCAGCGAGCCGGCGTGCCGACGGATCACGGCATCGACCGGCGCGAACGGGAGCTCGACGCTCATAGCGCATACGCGGACTGTTCCGGTCTTAAGGGTTTCCGTGACGTGTCAGAACACCTCGTCCGCGTCGAGCGTCCCCTCCGCCATCCGTCCGCGGGCGGTGAGCTCCTCGCCGAGGTGCGTGGTCGAAGACGTCTCGACGCGCATCGTCTCGCTGCCGTTGTCGAGCACCACCGGATCGCTCGCCTGCACGACCGTTCCGGTGAACTCGATCGGGCCGCCGTCGCCGCCCTCGGCTCCGCTTTCCGCCGTTGAGCCGGCCTCTTCTCCGTGATCGGTGCCGTCCCCCGACTCGCCATCCCTCGGACCGTCCTCCTTGCTCTCGTCATCCCCGCCACCGCCGGCGAACGCGCCGAGACCGGTCTCGTCGTCTTCGCCGGTCTCGTCGCCCTCGGCCGCCGAGGGTACGTCGCCGGTGTCGAACGTCGTCACGCTCGTCTGCCAGCCCGCCGAGGCTTCGAGATCGTCCTGCCAGCCGTCCTGAATCTCGACGTCCGCGAACTGGACCTCGTCGCCCGGTCCCAGATCGCGGTCGGCCTTCTCGCCCCACAGCGCCACCCGGATATCGCCGGTCTCGTCCTGGATTCGGACGTTTCTGACCTGACCCTCCGAGCCGTCGTCGCGGTCGAAGGTGCGTTTGGGATCGGTCGACCTGATGACGCCGCCGATGTCCACCGTCGTATCGATCTCCAGATCGTCGATCGGGGTGGTTTCGGGCGTGTACTCGACAGTCGTGTCGACCTCCGTGAGTCCCCCGCGATCGCCGACGTGGAGTTCGAGGTCGCCGTTGCGCTCGCGGACGTAGCCGTCGGTGAGTTCGATCGTCGTGCCGGCGGCGAACTCCTCGACCCGTTCGGCCTGGTCGTCCCAGAGCGTCACCCGCGTCCGGCCCGTCTCGTCGCCGAGCGTGAGGTTCGCCACCCGTCCCTCCGAGCCGTCGTCGCGGTCGAAGGTTCTGATGGTGTCGGTGTCGAGCACTAACCCTGTGAGATCGACGTCGGACTGACCGAGCGAGAGCCCCGCGATGGTGTCGGCGGCGTCGAGATCGACGTCGACCTCGACGTCGGCCGGTTCGACCCGATCCGCGCTGACCTCGATCCCGTTGTACCCCTCGCGCGGTCGGCCCGCAACCCTGAGCACCGCGCCGGTTTCGAGCTCCTCGGCCGCGCCCGCTGCCCGTTCGTCCCAGAACGCGACCCTGATCCGTCCCGTCTCGTCGGCGACCTCGACGTTGATGACCTGGCCGTCCTCGTCCTCGCCGTCGCGCTCGAAGGTGCGGAGCTCGCCGACGCTCGTGACCTTCGCGACGAACTTCGCCTCCTCCATCCCCGGTTCGACGTCCGCGACACCCTCGACCTCGCCGTCGGCGACCTCGTGGGCGATCAACATCGCGGCGGTCTCCTCGTCGGCGAGCCCCCCCATCTCCTCGACCTTCTCCTCGACGGCCGCCCGGAACTCCCCCTCGGGTACGTCGGCGTCGAGGTCCGCGTAGATCTCTGCTATCGCACCCATGTTCTACGCCAGTCCATGAGCGATGCGCGCTTAAGCGTTGTCGTCACGGAGTACCCCGTCGCTGTCGTGCGATCTCTGTCCCGAGCGCACGCTTCGCTCTCGGTGGCGTTGTCCGCGCTTTCACGGATACACTTCGGGTGGACTGCGGCTCATCCACCGGGCTCGGCGGTAGCGACCGTCTTCTCGTCGCCAGCGCCGCGGTGGATCACCGTCACCGACGCCGGCTGGCTCTCGACGGTGACGGTCGCACGATAGCTGATCCCGACGAGCGCCTGCGTACACATCGTGCCGGCGTCCGCGGCGCGCTCGGTGGCGACCACGATCCGGACCTCGCCAGCGTCGGTGCGGACCGAGTCGAGGGTAGCCGTCTGACATCCGTTCTCGCCGGTGATCGTCCCGGTCACGACGATCCGCGACCCGTCGTTTTCGATGGCGACGCTCGCCTCGTTGCCCACTTCGCCCCCCGTCTCGCGCACCGTGAACGACCGATCCGCCGCCGAGCCGTTCGTCGCCGTCTCGTTCGTCGTTCCGTTCATCGTTGTTCCGTTGGTCGTCGGCCCATCCGTGGTCGTTCTGCCCGGCGTCTCGGTGCGGGCTTCGGTCGTGGTTCCTGTGGCCTCGCTTTCGGTCGTCGTGGCCGTCGGTTCGGCGGTCGTCGTCCCCGTTTCGGTAGTGGTGGTTGTCTCAACCCTGTCCGTGACGTCTGTCTCGGTCGATCCAGCCGTCGTGGCGGCTCCGTCGGTGGATTCGGCTGTCGAGCCGTTGTCGCTTCCACCGTCGCCGAGACAGCCGGTACCCACGATGGCGGCAGTCGCCACGAGGACCTCACGACGGTTCATGTTGGCACGTCACCGGGCGAAAACATGGGTCTTGTGGCGGCCCGCGCGGCAACCGTAACGGGTTTAACCCGAACTGGTGTAGAGGGGAGTGAGTCCTGGTTGGGTAGTGGACTATCCTACTGGCCTGCGGAGCCGGTGACCGGAGTTCAAATCTCCGCCAGGACGCTCCCTTCGGTCGCGCCCTGGCGTGCCCTGCGCTCACTGCGTTCGCGCAGGACTCCGCCAGGAATTCTTCCGCATCGAAAACCGGTGAGCGGCTGTTCAGCTTTCGACGTCAGCGCCGAGCGCGTTCGCTTTGAGCGCGGTGATGGACTCCTCGGCGTCCTCGCGCGAGTCGTAGCCCGTCGAGCTGACCGCGAGCGTCTCGTCGTCGTGGGTCAGTCGCCAGCGCCAGTTCCCGCCGTCGTCCTCGTAGAGGTCGAACGTCGCCGACGACCCCGACAGCGCGATCTCGATGGTCGTGTCGCGTGGACCGGGGATTTCGACCGTTCGCGGCGTTTCGGCCGCCCCGTCGTCCCCGGTCCCGAGCGACGATCCCGACCGTCGCTCACGGAGGTCGCCGATGCGCTCGCGGAGCTGCCGGCCGTACCTGGTGGCGGTGCCGACGCCGCGTTCGAGCCCGCGCTCGACGTCGCCAGATTCGACGAACGGCGACCCGCGATCGAGCACGTTCTCGCCGTTGCGCGAGAGCGCGATCTCGTAGCCCCGCCAGACGAATCCCTCGTCGGCATCGTTCATTCCGTCGATCCCGTCGTGGCCGTACTCGAAGGCGACCAGGGCCTTTTCGAGCGTCCCGCCGTCGGCGCTGTACGCAACCCGGAGGGTGGCGTTCGGCCGAACGGTCAGCGTGTAGTCGTGATCGTGCTCGCTCATGGAATCACCGTTGATCGCCCGTTCTCATAAATGTCCATCCGGCGATCGCAAACGCCCACGGACAGATTCATTCACGTCGGCATCCGAGTTCGACCCGATGAACGACGATGCACCCCCGGTCACCGCGGACCGGCCCGACAGTCCGTTTCACACCACCGGCACCGATCACGTCACCGTCTGGGGCAGCAACGAGGCCGACACGCTCGCCTTCTACCGCGACCTCCTCGGCATGAGCCTCGTGCTGCGCCAGCCGAACCTCGACGATCCCTCCCAGACCCACCTCTTTTTCGACACCGGCGACGGCCGCATCGTGACGTTCTTCGTGAGCGACGACCGCGATTCGAACCCCCAGCCCCAACGCAGCGGCGTCGGTGGGGTCCACCACCTCTCCTTCGGCGTCGATCCCGAACGCTTCGGCGAGGTGATGGCGGCACTCGACGACGACGGCCGTGGCTACAACGTCTTCGACCGCGGTATCTTCCACTCGCTGTACACCCGCGACAACAACGGTCTCGTGATCGAACTCGCCACCGACAAGTACGCAATCCCCGACGATCGCCGGGGCGAGGTGCTCGCGACCGCCCAGCGCATCCGGGAAGAGGAGGGTGCCGACTACGCCGAGGAAGAACACCTCGCGGCCGCGCTCGAAGAACTGGGACTGCCGGCTGAACCGCACGACCTCCCGGATGCAGCGAGCGGCGTCGGTGGAGTCGAGTAGGGGCAGTCGGCCGTCTCGGCTGACGGTCGCTTCACCGAACGCCGCTCACTCGGAGTCGCGCCGCTCGTACAGCACGAGCCCGATCATCGACATGACTTCGTCGCCGTCCTGGTTGTGGGTCGTCGTCTTGCTACGAACCAGTCCGAGACGATCGCTCCACGACTCGGTGTCGAGCACCTCGGTCCGAACCGAGAGCGTGTCGTCCGGTCGCACCGGGTTCGGCCACCGGAGTTCGTCGATCCCGACCGCACCCGTCGCACCGGAGTCCTCGAAGACGTTCGTGACGAGCAGTTCCATCGTCATCGCCGCGGTGTGCCAGCCGCTCGCGATCAACCCACCGAACATGGACTCTCCGGCGGCCCCCTCGTCCGTGTGGAACGGCTGTGGGTCGTAGCGCCCGGCGAACTCGACGATCTCCTCGCGGGTCACGTCGCGGCTGCCGAACTCGCGGGTCTCGCCCACAGTGACGTCCTCGAAGTGTTCGCGCGCCATGCCTCGGACTGGCGGCCAGCGGTCAAAGCGTTTCCCCACGGCCGCCGCGTTCACCCCGACGTTCTCTGCGTTCTGCTCGACTCGACGCGTCGAATCGAGCGAAGCTGCTCCCGACGGTGCTCCGGTCGTCGGTGCGGTGGTTGCCCGCTCTCGCCGGCAGCATACCTATCCGTGCGCGGGTCGGTGATACGCATATGTCTGTAGACGACTCGTCCACCGACGTACTCGGCACGCTCCAGGACTGGTTCGAGGAGGCAGCAGCCAGAGAGGACGACCCCGACCTCGACGCCCTCTCGGCCCGCGAGCGCGGGGCGCTGAAACGCTCCCGAGCGATGGCTACACTCCTCGACGACGCGATCCCGATCCCCGTGATCGGCTACCGCGTCGGGATCGATCCGGTCCTGAGCATCGTCCCGATCTCGGGTGATCTCGCTGGCGCGGCGCTCTCGATGCACATTGTCGCCGAGGCCGCACGCCTTGGGGTACCGCCGAAGACTCTCGCTCTGATGATCGGAGACGTCGCCGTTGACACGGTCACCGGGTCGGTCCCGGTCGCTGGAACGCTTTTCGATGCGGTCTGGAAGCCCAACAGGCGCAACGTCGCACGGCTCGAATCCTACCTCGAAAACCGTACCGACGTGCCCACCGAGTGAGCGGTCGACCACCGTAGCGTCGATATACCCGGAACGCGTTTCGGCCCGCCCGCCGAACGACAGGTATGAACGACCACCTCCGGGCCGGCATCGCGATCTACACCGCCGGTCGCTTCCACGCCGCCCACGACGCGTGGGAGGATCGCTGGCTCGCGCTCGATGCGGGCGACGACGAGCGCTTTCTCCACGGGCTGATCCAGTTCACCGCGGCGGTCCACCACGCGACCGGCCGCAACTGGGCGGGCGCGTGCGGCCTCGCCGAGAGCGCCCGCGAGTATCTCGCCGACCTCCCCGAGGACTACCGCGGCGTGAACGTCGGCGAGGTCCGGGCGTCTCTCGCGACCCTCCACGCCGATCCAGAGTCGATCGAACGCGCGCCGCCGCTCCTGTTGACCTACGAGGGCCAGCAACTCGATCTCGACGACCTCGACTTCGCGGCGAGTGCGGTCGCTGCGGAGGTTCTCGCCGAGGCGGGCGAAGGCGACCACGCGACCGTCGAGCGCGCCGTCGAGTACGCCCGTGAGGACTTCGCTGCCGGCAACGAGACCAGCCCGTTCGTGACGCTCGTGATCGACTTCGTTCGCGATCCCGACAACCGAGGGATCGTCCACCAGCGCCTCACCGAGCACACCGAACGCCGAGCCGCCCGCGACCGCGACGTTGACGGGCTGTTCGAGCCGTAACACTCGGTTGAGTCGTTCTCAGTGGCCATCACCGGCAGTAGCGTCTCAGAGAACGAACAGCACGGATCCAAGGGTCGCCACAGTCAACAGGACGATAACCACGAACACACCAACCAGACCGAGCGTACCGACACTTCGATTGCCTTGGTCGAACGGACCGACGATCCGCTTCCGAATCTTCGCATACGACAGTAGTACGATCAGACCGTACGCTGCGATCGCCCACCCCCGAGGTGTTTCGGGGAGATCCCGTCTCACACTATCGTCGGTAGCCAGCTCCTGCTCGAACATCGGATGAAGGTCTCCTAAGACCGGTCCGATGACCCAGAGACCGGTGATAACGATAAACAGGAAGACGATCGACAGCTCGATCAGTACAAGCGGTTGTTGCTTTGCGTCTTCTAATCTGCTCACGAAAACGAGTCAGAACAGCACTACATAGGCTTTGCGGGGAACGGAGAACCGATTCGCCTTATCGAGGTTCGCGCTTAGCTAGACAGGTCGAAGCCTGATATTCGTTTCCGATTTGCGAACTGTCGAAAGACGTTCTCGTGGCTTTAGAACTCGACCGAGTTGTCCTGTGGATCGTAGCCGAGCACTTCGCGGGCGCGCTCGATGGAGTAGTATTTCCGGTCGTTGTCGGAGATGCCGTAGACGATCTCGTACTCGTAGTCGGCTTCGAGACACCGCTCGAAGAGGTGGGCACAGTCCCGATAGGAGAGCCACATCGCCTGGCCGCGCTCGTAGTTCACCGGTGGGTGATCTTCGGTCAAGTTCCCGACGCGAACGCAGACCGCGCTCATCCCCGTCTCGTCGTGGTAGTACCGACACAGCGTCTCGCCGGCGACTTTGCCAACACCGTAGAGGTTGCTCGGCCGCGGCAGTTCGGTGCCGTCGAGCCGGAACTCGTCGTCCTCGCGATACAGTTCGGGCACGCGCTCGTCGGTCTCGTACGCGCCGACCGCGTGGTTCGAGGAGGCGAAGACGAACTTCTCGACGCCGGCGTCGGCGGCCGCCGCGACCACAGTTCGAGTCCCGTCGATGTTGTTCGCGAGCACGCTGTCCCACGGCGCTTCCGGTCGAGGGTCGCCAGCGAGGTGGATGACTCGATCCACGCCCGCCATCGCCTCGCGCACGGCCTCCGCGTCGGTGACGTCCGCGACGACGTACTCGTGGTCGGGCTCGCCGGTCGGCGGTTCGCGGTCGAGCAGCCGCCAGTCGTACTCCTCACCGAGCCGGCGCAGGATCGCCTCGCCGACGCGCCCCGACGCGCCGGTGAGCAACACTTTCGAACCCCGTGACCTCCCCGCCATTCGGCCGGGAGTCGGGAACCCGTCGGTAAGTAACGTGCGGTTCGCTGCCGTGTGGCGAATCCGGAGTCAGGCCAGCCGGGCGAACGCGAGCGTCCCGCTGATGTTCTCGATGTAGGCGTCGACCACGTCGCCCTCCTGTGCACCGGGGACGAAGATGGTGTACTTCCCTTTCTCCGCGACGCCGTCGCCCTTCCGGCCCGTTCCCGTGATCTTGACCTCGTAGGTCCGGCCCTCCTCGACGTCTGGCTGCTGGCGGGACTGCTGGGAGCCGGTGTTCTTCGCGACCGGGCGGAAGGCTCCACACGCCTCACACCGGAGCATCCGGGTCCGCCCCTCCATTTCGAGCCTGGTGTCCGGAAGGCCACACTCCGAGCAGGTCACGAACTCCTCGATGTAGTCGTCGATGGCCGCGTCGAAGTCGCCGTCGGAAAAGGAGCCGTTGTATCGCGCGCGGTCGCCGCCGAACTGGCCGTTGGTCCCGAGCTCGCGCTGGATCACCCGGTGGAGGTGTTCGGGCTCGCGCGAGAGCGCGTCGGCGACCCGGCCGAGGTTCACGAGCCGCGTGAACGCGCCGTCCTTCTGGGCCTCCGCGTCGGGCACGTCGAGGCGCGAATCGCCGGTGTCGAGGTCGGGGACCGAGTCCATCGCCCGGTCGAGACTGGCTTCGTAATCCATGACCGACATGAGGGACTCGCTCCGTATATGGATTCCGTGAGAGAACGCGACAGGGACGTTCGCCGCCGTTTGACACCGAAGGTAGTGGGCGGTGGCGCGCGGGAGCACGCCGGAGGCGTGCGACTCGTGCGAGGGATGACTGAGCGAACGACCAACGGGAGTGAGCGAAGGAATCGGCTGGGGAGGCGTGTGGCCTGCGGTTCTCGTTTGCATCGTGACTCGACTTCGACTGTTCGACTGACAGCGTATTTGTTCGCTCCCCACGGACCGTAGCTCGATGACTACAGATTCCGAGATGGACACAGCTTCACCGACTGACGCCGAAACCGCCTGCTTCGAGGCGGGGATCAAGTTCGGCGCGCTGTACCACCAGTTCGCCGGCACCCCGGTCAGCCCGGCCAGCGCAGCGAGTCTGGAGCGCGCGATCGAGGACGCGATCGAGAACCAGCCCCACTGCGAGTCGGTCTCGGTCGCGATCCTTACCGACGAACTCGACGCCGCTATCGATCACGGCTACACCGAACTCACGGGCCGGTTCATGGAAGTCGAACTTGTCGTAGAGTTCGAGAAAAACCGAGTCACGGCACGAATGGCGATGGAAGAGGGGTATCCTCGAATGCGGATCGCATCCGTCGAGGCGCTGGACTAACCCGCCGAGTCAGCCGTCGGACGAGGCGCTTCCCGTCTCGTCGAGTCGCTCCTCGTACTTCGCGAGCGATTCGTCGAGTGCGTCGCCGGCGTCGACGTCGAGCGATTCGGCGACCGCGAGCAACGAGAAGAGTGCGTCGCCGATCTCGTCGGTCTCGATGTCGAGATCGTTCGTCTCCGTTCCCCACTCGGTCGATTTGGTCGCGTCGGCGGCGATCTCGCCGACTTCGGCGGACAGATCGAGGATCCGGAACGCCGGCTCGCCCTGAAGATCGTACTCCGCGATGAACGCCGCGACGCGCTGTTGTTCGTCCATCCGTGTCGGTCGATCGCGGGTGAAAGGTAAGCGTTGCGACGATCGACGGTCGACGATCGATTCCGAAACCACGACGAAAACCGATCTGAGACCGACGACACGGCCCGTTTTCACTTCCGCTTTCGGGCGCGGGTTTAAACCCCGTGCGGGCGAACCGCACGGTCATGAACCAGTCGACGATCGAGGACGACCTGTTCGACGAGGCCGCGGCGGACATCCGCACCGACGTCGAAGAACACCTCGCGGCGGCGCGCGAGGCGCTGCCCGCATCCGAGGCGATCTGGTCGGTCGAGGCCGACAACACGCTCGGCGTGCTCAACTCGTTGGAGCAGGCGCTCGACACCGGCGACGCCGCCGACCGCCTCCGCGACGCCAAGAAGTGGTACGCGATGGGCGAGCGCGCCGACGCCTTCGACGACGCCGACGACCTCGCCGAGCAGATCGAGGAACTCGAAGCCGTACTGGAGGACGTCGAGGCTGCCCACGACCACGCGGACGAGCTGTCGAGTACGGTCCCCGAACTTCGAGGGGCGCTCGACGAGGCCAGCGAGGCTGCAAACGGCGCGGACGACACGGACGAGAGCGACGACGCGGACGACGCCGACGCGACCGACGGCTCGGGCGAGGCCGAAGAAGCCGCCGAGTGATCACTTCCGCTTCGGTCGGCTCACGTCACGGTCCTCGATGGCGTCCAGCAGCGCCACGAGCGCCGCCGTCGCAGCCTCTAAGAGTTCCTCGCCGCGTTCCGCGCTGCCGTCGCTGGGGTCGCCGACCGCGCCGCTGTCGGTGAACTCCGCCGCGTCGAACGCGAGGTTCGTCCCTGAAACCCACTCGCCCCACGTCTCGCTCGCTCCCGCCCGCGCCGCCTCGATGCGATCTTCGCGGACGAGATCGGGATGGATGGCGCGGAGGAGCGCGGTCTCGATCGGGCCGCCGTGGCCCATCTCGGACAGGCTCGCAGCGGCCTCGAACCACGTGAACGGGACGGCGTAGGCCGCATCGTGACGGGTGATCGTCCCACAGACTTCTCGAAGCGCATCGACGTTGCCGCCGTGGCCGTTGACGAGCACGACCCGATCCCAGCCGTGGCTGGCGAGGCTCGCGACGACCTCGCGGACGTACTCCCGGAGGGTGTCGGGCGCGACCCAGAGCGTGCCGGCGAACTGGCGGTGCTCCTCGGCGATCCCCACCGGGATGGTGGGTGCGACGACCACTTCGCTGTCGTGGACGTCCTCGTAGCGCTCCGCGCCCGCCGCCGCGACCGCACGCGCGGTGAGACGATCGGTGCCGAGCGGCGCGTGCGGACCGTGCTGTTCGGTGCTGCCGACGGGAAGCACTGCGAGATCGGTCTCGACCGCGTCGGCATCGGTCCACGTGGCCTCGGTGAGCTGCATACCGGGGTGAACGCCGCCGGAGGCTTAAGCAGGCACAACTCCTTTGCCGTCGCTGTGCGTCGATCCGCTGCACCATGACCGACGAAGACGACACCAGAGAGCAGGGCGTCGAGTTCGGGGACGTCGAGGACGAACTCGAATCGATGGACTACCCCATCGACCACGAGACGGTGATCGAACGCCACGGTGACGCGGAGATCGGTCTGCCCGACGGGAGCGCCTCCCTCGGGGAGGTCCTCGAACCGCTTCAGGACGAAGAGCAGAACTATCAGGACGCGGACGAACTCAAGACGATGGTCAAGAACATGGTCGGCGACGACGCCGTCGGCCGCGAGGGCTACTCAGATCGCGGTCCCTCGACGGAGCCCGACGACAACGGCGACGACGCGGAGTCGCTCTAGTCGTCGCCGGCTTCCGCCTCGGTCCGTGCCTGGCGACGGCTCGCGCGCTCGATGAACTCCTGTGGGAGCTCGTCGATCTCGCCGGCCTGGACCGCCCAGAGGTTGGCGTACAGCCCATCGGCTTCGATGAGGTCGTCGTGGGTGCCGCGTTCGCGCACCTGCCCCTCTTCGAGAACCACGATCTGGTCGGCGTCCTTGATGCTCGACAGCCGGTGAGCGATCGCAAAGGTGGTACGATCCGTGGTCAGCCGGTCGAGACTCCGCTGGATCAGCATCTCGGTCTCGGTGTCGACGTCGCTCGTCGCCTCGTCGAGCACCAGGATCTCGGGATCCTTGAGGATCGCGCGTGCGATGGTGATGCGCTGGCGCTGGCCCCCCGAGAGTTTCACACCGCGCTCGCCGGCCATCGTGTCGTAGCCGTCGGGGAGATTTTGAATGAACTCGTGGGCCTCGGCGGCCTTCGCGGCCTCGACGATCTCCTCGTCGGTCGCGTCGAAGGTGCCGTACGCGATGTTCTCCTTCACCGTGCCGTAGAACAGGTAGGAGTTCTGACTGACGTAGCCGATCGACTTCCGGAGGCTCGACAGCGTGACGCTGTCGATGTCCTGGTCGTCGATCCGGATCTCGCCCTCGTCGACATCGTACATCCGGAGTAGCAGCTTCAGGACAGTGGATTTGCCCGCACCCGTGGGGCCGACGAGCGCCACCGTGTCACCACCGGGAACGTCGAAATCGATGTCCTCGACCGTGGGGTTCCCATCGCCGCGCTCGCTCTCGTAGCCGAAGGTGACGTCGTCGTACTCGACGTGGCCCTCGGTGACGGTGAGATCCTCGGCGTCCGGGTCCTGTTCGAGCCGGCTCGGCTCGTCCATCAGCCCGAAGATGCGCTCGGCGGAGGCGCGGGCGCGCTGGTACATGTTGATTATCTGTCCGAACTGCGCCATCGGCCAGATGAACCGTTGCGTATAGAGGATGAACGTGGTGAACGTCCCGACGGTGAGTTGCTGCGTGAACGGCCCGAACGGACCGTTGAGCACCCAGAATCCGCCGATGAGGAACGTGGCGACGAAGCCGATTCCCGAGATCACCTGGAGCGTAGGGAAGAACTTGATTCGGATGTTGATCGCCCCCCACTGGGCGTCGTAGTACGACTTGGAGACGTCGTCGACGCGGTCGGACTCGTACCCCTCGGTGTTGGTCGATTTGATGACCTGGATCCCCCCGAGATTGTTCTCCAGTCGGGAGTTCATCTCGCCGACCGTCGAGCGGACCTCGGCGTACTTCGGCTGGATGATCTTCACGAACCAGTAGGTGAAGCCCGCAACGAGGGGCACGGGGATCAACGCGATCAGCGCGAGCTGCCAGTTCTCGATCAGCATGATGGCCGCGATCCCGACCACCATCGCGCCCAGCCGGAACAGGGAGTTCAGCCCGCCGTTCAGGAACTGCTCTAGCCTGTTGACGTCGTTCGACAGCACCGACATCATCTCTCCCGTTTGCTTGTCGGCGAAGAAGTCCATGTTCAGCCGCTGCATCTTGTCGTAGGTGTCCGTGCGAATCTGATGCTGGATGTTCTGGGAGAACGCGTTCCACCCCCAGTTGCGGCCGTAGTGAAAGGCCGCACCACCGAAGAAGGAGACACAGATCAGGCCCACGACGAACCAGAACTGCCCCATCTCGGTCGTTGGGATCCATGCCGACGGCACGAACCGTAGGTCGAACGGGCTCTCGTTCCGGAAGATCGAGTCGATCGCGATCCCGAGCAGTAGCGGGGGCAGGAGATCGAGCATCCGCGCGACGAGGCTCGTCAGCGTTCCGACGCCAAAGGAGAAGGCGTTCTCGCGGCCGTACACCCCGAACAACCGTCGCATCGCGTTCTCCGTTCCCTCCCGTTGATCTTCGAAGGGATCGTCGTCCTCAGTAGAAATACCCATTACTATACTGCAAACCGATACGTCCCTAAAAGGGTTCGTAACCATGCGAAACCACCGCATGGAGACGAGACGTGATTCCGGTCGTCGTCGCCCGGAATCGCGATCGTATCGTCATTCCGATCGATCGATATCGACCTGATGGCCGACGTGGATTCCGTGACGCTCCATCCACCCACGGGGCACTTCGAGGACGTACTGCCCCCGGCCGGTGCGCTGGATCGATTCGCCGTCCTCTCCCGGACCCGGTGCGGGCGCGCTCTCGATCGCGTTGATCCGGCCGTCGGCCCCGACGAACACGATGTCGAGCGGGAAGTCCATCTTCCGCATCACGTAAGTGTGCTCGGAAGCCTCGTCGTAGGTGAACAGCATCCCGGAGCCGTTCGCGAGCGACGTGGTGTTCGAGAGGCCGGTGTATTTCTTCTGGTAGGTGTCGGCGATCCGGGCGTCGACGGTGCCGAGGGTTCGACTGCAGTTGTTGGTGATCGTGACCTCTGCACGCTCGTAGTCGTCGGGTGCGCCCACGAGCGCCGCCGGCGGCGGAACGATTCCGGCAGCGACCGCCGTGGTGAACACCAGCGCGAGCACCGCGACCACGCCGACGACGTTGAGCACGCGCTGGAGCGTCATACTCCGACTACGGGCCGGGGACGGCCTAAGCGTTCCGGCAGAGAGAAAGGGTTATTCCGCCCGCACCGGTTGACTGACTGGGGCTCGTGGTCTAGGTGGTTATGACGCGGCCTTTACAAGGCCGAGATCGGTGGTTCGAATCCGCCCGAGCCCATACCGGACCGCGGCTCACGTCCGTTCGCCGCGTGTCCGTCTCACACGAGGGCGGTTCGAATCCGTCCGAATCCACTCGGATTCCGATACGTTCGCCGTCTCGGTCGAGTCAGCTCAGCAGCGCGACGATCAGGATGCCGGCGGTGAACACGAGCGCGGCGATCGTCCCGAGCACCAGAAGGGCGTGACCGGTCGACATACCTACCTCTAATGGCGAGCGGTCAAAGGCTCCCGCCATCCGGCCAGACACGACGGACGGCAAAGCTCTTTCAGCTCTGCCACCCTCTCGAAGAGCGATGATCTCCGGATCGACGTGCCCCGAGTGTGGCGGTCACGTGACGACCGAGGACGGCTTGGGGTACGTCTGTGAGGACTGCGGGACCGAGTTCGACGTGGCGGATCTGTTCGTCCACTGACCGCGATTCCGAAACCCTTTTTCAGTCGGTCGGCGTCGATCCGAACGGGCCGCCTTAGCTCAGACTGGGAGAGCACTCGACTGAAGATCGAGCTGTCCCCCGTTCAAATCGGGGAGGCGGCATTTTCCTGCGACCGACGGGAGCAGTGAAAACGCTCCCGACCCGACTTGAGCACGCCAGTCGCAGCCCCGGAATGGCGAACGAAGTGAGCCACACGCCCGGAACGTCTGGCATCTGTTCAAATCGGGGAGGCGGCACTCTACTTCCGGTTCGTCTGCCCGTCGTATAACTCCAGGGAGCCATCGGCGGTCCAAGACGCGTGGGCGGTTCGCACTCGACGGCCGGGTCGCCCGGCTGCCGAGGTGTCCTGCGATGCTGTTCGACAGCGGGAGCGCCGGCGGACAGCCACGACTCCTCGGACCACCGGCGAGAGCAACGGCAGCGATGCCGAGACCGATACGGAGTCCGTGACTGACCCGAAAAATCGCAGCAGCCAGCCGGCGGCTGCGGTTCCGATCCGAAGGTCGAGGCGCTCTCGACACGCCTCGATGCGGTTCAGGTACTCGCCATCGTGCGACCGTTTCCAGCAAAACTCCTTGGATATGAGGCTCTTACGGGTGTCACTGTTCGAACGAAATACTGATACTACGACGTAGACGGTCCGGAAGAAGTTCATACTCACCTTCATAGTCCATCTTCCCCCACAAAAATTCAATAAATCGGTCGGCCGGCGGAGGACAAAAATACAGTTTTTTCTATGGTCTTCTCAGTGCCGGTCTGCTATATGAGTGTGATCCTGCCGAACGCGCCTGTTGTTGGCTGGGTTCGAGGCACGGACTCGGCGATCGGCGCTCTCGTCGACACCCACGAAAACCCGATCGAAATCGAGCGTGTCGGGCGCGACCGATCGGTGCTGACTGCGAGTGGAACTGTTCCGTGCTGACGTTGAGAGCCCGACTCCACGATGCGGTTACCGGGATCGGGCAGCGTTCGATCAGCACCCTGTCCCTGAGTCCCAACCGGTCGCTTGCCAAGGGTTGATGTGTTGTCTCGTTCTGTGGAGCCGATTCCCACGTATCGGGTGGCTGGCCCTCTCGTGGGCTGGTGGTAGACCCATAGTTCGACATACCGTACCAGGGGAGTTAAATAGGGTCCCGTTGGTGTCATCCGTATGGCTGTCGCAGACGCGAGCGAGCGCTGTCAGCGGGTCGTGGAGACGATGTCGGACGCGATCGTCGCCGACGAGGTGTTCTTCGAGGACCTCCTCGTGGGATTGCTCGCCGGGGGACACGTCCTCATCGAGGACGTTCCCGGGACGGGCAAAACGTTGACCGCTCGCTCGATGGCAACCGTCCTCGGTCTCTCGTTCAGTCGAGTCCAGCTGACTCCCGACCTCCTGCCGGCCGACGTCACCGGTACGCAGGTGTTCGACCAGCGCGAACGCGCCTTCGAGTTCCGCGAGGGTCCCCTCTTCGCGAACGTCGTCCTCGCCGACGAGCTCAACCGGGCGCCACCCAAGACGCAGGCGGCGCTGCTGGAAGCGATGGAGGAGGGGCAGGTGACGGTCGAGGGCGAGACACACCCGCTCGCGACCCCCTTCTTCGTCGTGGCGACCCAGAACCCGGTCGAACAGAGCGGCACCTTCGAACTCCCGGAGGCACAGAAGGACCGGTTCCTGCTCAAGACGAGCCTGGGCTACCCGGAGCGGGACGGCGAGCGATCGTTGCTCGAGCGGCGTCTCGACCGGGACGCAGCCGCGCCCTCCGTCGACCGCTTCCTCGACCCGGACGCGGTGCGCGAACTCCGGGACGTGACCGAGACGGTCTCCGTCGATCCCGATATCGTCGATTTCATGCTGGATATCGCTCGCGGTACGCGCTCCGATCGCCGCGTGCGAACCGGCGTCTCGCCACGAGGAACTCAGCGCCTCCTCGAGGCGACACGAGCGCGAGCTGTCCTCGAAGGCCGGGAGTACGTCGTGCCCGACGACGTCACGCGAGTGGCCGGGCCAGTGATGGCCCACCGGCTCGTCCTCACTCCAGAGGCAGAGGTCCGGGAGGTCGACAAGGACGAGGTCCTCCACGACGTCGTCGACGGAGTGCCCGTTCCGACGGTAGAGGCCTGACATGATCCCCCGACGAGCCGTTCGATACCACGATGGCTGACCGATCTCCACTCACCGATAGACGCCACCGCAACGCCGCACTCGCCGCGCTGGCGGTCCTCGCCGTCGTCCTCGTCGCGGCAGCAGTCGCGCCGGTCTTCTCCAGTCGGACCGGTGGTGATGGCTCACCGCAGATCGAACGATCGAACGGGAACAGTACCGGTGGCGTCCCCGGCAGCAACGGACAGCTTCCGACGACCGCGATAGTGGTCGGATTCCTCGCTCTTGGCGGTATCGTGGTCGTCATCCAGTTCGCCGACGACCCGTGGAACGCGCTCAAGAGGGTCGTCGGACTGGGAGCCGTGACCGTTCTCCTGCTTTTGCTCGCCGAGCGGTTCACCGATCTGCGTCCGCCGTCCCGGGGAACGAACCGGAGTGTCGGTCAGCCGACGGTGCAGGCCACGACGACTCCCGTCGGGAACACCGGGTTCGAGGGTGGTGGCGGAACGGCCTTCTCGTGGCCAGTCGAAACGATCGTACTCGGCGCGGCCGCTGCTGCAGTTGCGGGAGCAGTTGCGCTGTTCCTCTGGCGCTCCGACGCTGTCCGGTCCCGTCTCGGCGTGGCCGCGGACGACACGGACGAGTCCGATCTCGGGTCCGTCGCGCGCGTCGCGGGTGATGCCGCCGACCGCGTCGAATCGGCATCGACGTCCCGGGCGGCCGACAACGCCATCTATCGCGCCTGGACCGAACTGGTCGATCTGCTCGACGCACCGGGACCGCAGTCCGGAACACCGCGTCAGTTCGAGTCCGCGGCGATCGAGCGCGGTATGGACCCCGAGGACGTTCACGTACTCACCGAGGCGTTCGAGGCAGTCAGGTACGGTGATGCATCGACCTCTCCGCCCCGCCGCGAGCGCGTCACCGCGGCGCTCAGACGCCTCCAGCGGGCACACGGTGAGACCCCCTCCGATGGGGCAGGTGGCAGTCTCACCGCGACGAGTGCCGAAACCGAACGCAGTGACGACACGGGGGAGACACGATGAGGGGGCGCACTCGACGCGTCGCGGTCGTGGTCGGGGTCGCAGCACTCGCAGCGGGGATCACGGCAGTGATCTCCGGTGGAGGCAGTGCGACGGCTCCGTTGCGGGCGCTGCTCTCTGTTGCTGGCGGTCTGGTCGGTATCTGGATGACGGTCGTCAGCTACCGGAACTGGCTGTCGGGAAGCGGCGTAGACGCGCCGCAGGTCGAGCGAGCACGTGACCACCCGGCCCCGGGTGACGAGTTCGACCGGAGTCTGGCGCAGTTCGACGGTCGGGGACAGGGCGTTCTCCCCGATCGGTCGGCGATCCACGACCGTCTCCGAACGCTCGCCGTGCAAGTTCGCATGCGCCGCGGGCAATCCCACGAGGAGGCGAGGGAGACGGTAGAGGCTGGCGAGTGGCCGGACGACCCGGCCGTCGCCGCATTCCTCCGGAACCCGGACGTGAAGCTTCCGCGCTCACAGTGGGATCGCGCCCGGGAGCTGCTAGGGGACCGAACGGGGCCCTCGGACTTCCAGACGCTGGTCAGACGGACTGTCGATACGCTCGCGGCGGAGTGTGACGTGCCGACCGTCGCTGCCGACCCCGCCGACAGTTCTCTCGTCGAACATCCCGCCGAGGAAGCCGTCGTCCGCTCGGACGCTGGCGAGCAGCACGGCCGGCAAGAGGGACCGACCGACCCCGTTACGGAGGATTCTGTCGACGGGGGCCGCGATATCGTGACCAATCGATGGCAGGTGGCCGTGCCCGTCGGCCTCGCGTTCGTCGGGTTCGGGCTCGTGTTCCGATCGGCCGCAGTCGTGCTCGCTGGGGCGGTTCTCGTCGGGTTTATCGCCTACGCGAAAGCCGACACCCCGCCCGACTCTGCGCTCGTCGTCGAACGAACGATCCAGCGTGACGGGTCCGATCCCGGCGACCGATCTGCCCCGGGTGACTGCGTCGACGTGACCATCACGGTACGCAACGAAGGGGACAGCATCGTCCCCGACCTCCGGATCGTCGACGGCGTGCCGGCGAATCTCGCAGTGGACGACGGATCACCGCGCCGTGCAACGGCGCTCCGCCCTGGGGAATCGATCTCGTTCACTTACTCCCTCGGGGCCCGGCGGGGCGTTCACGAATTCGAGCCGGCGTGGACCGTGGTTCGCGGCTACGCGGGCCGGACCGCGCGTGTTCGTCGCCTCCCCGAGACCGACGAGAGCGACCGATCGCTGACGTGTGTCCCGGCACTCGACGCGTTCCCGGTCGCGGTCCCGCTCTACGAGCGAACCAGTCAGTATCTCGGTCGCCTGCCCGCCGGCAGCGGGGAAGGGGTGGCCTTTCACTCGACGCGGGAGTACCAGCCGGGCGACGCCAGCACACGGATCGACTGGAAGCATCTCGCCGGATCGCCCGACGACGACCTCACGACGATCCGCTTCCGCGAGGAGAACGCCGCGACCGTCGCCCTCGTCGTCGTGACCGATCCGACTGCGTACCTATCCGAGGGTGTGGACGGCACGAGTGTGTTCGAGCGCTCGATCGAAGCGACCGGACGGCTGTTCGTCTCGTTGCTCGACAGCGGGGACCACGTCGGTCTCGCCAGCGTCGGCTCGACACCGCTCTGGATCGATCCGGACATCGGCCCGGATCACCGCCGACGCGTCGAGAAGCTGCTCGCCACCCACTCCGCGTTTCCACCGACTCCACCGGAGACCGATAGCTACACTTCGGGCTGGGTCCGTGAGTTCCATCGTCGGTTCCCCAACGAGACTCAGGTCGTGTTGCTGTCCCCGCTCTGTGACCGGACGTACCGCCACGTCATCCGCCGGCTCCGAGGGTACGACCACCCCGTCACGGTCGTCAGTCCCGACCCGACAGCCGACGGGACCGTGGGCCAGCGTCTCGTGCATCTGGAACGTCGGATCCGCATCGAATCGCTCCGGGAGACCGGCGTTCGCGTCGTCGACTGGCGTCCCGACGACGACCTCGCGGTGGCGCTCGGTCGCGCGGCCACGAGGTGGTCGAAGTGAACGGGTCCGACGGCCGTCACACACATCGGCCCGGAAGGGTGTTCGCCACGGCGGCACTGCTGTTCGGGGCGATTACAGCGGCCGTCGTGGGCCCGACGTCGCCGGTGGCGCTGGGTGCGGTCCTCCTCGGCGTGCTCGGTCTGGCGATCGGACTCACCCGATTCGACCGTCGCGTCGCCGCAGTGGGTGCGGTCGCCCTCTTCGGCGGGGTGCTGGCTGCCGGCGCCGCCGGTAGTGGGGTCGAACGCCTCCTCCCGGCGACAGGTACTGCGCTGCTCGCGTGGGAGTTCGGTGCCGATGTCTTCGACGCGCGCAGCGAACTTCACGGCGGCACGAGCGACAGAGTCGAGACACTCCGAGTGGCGGTCGGGGCCGCTGTCGGAGCAGTCGTGGTGAGTGTCGTGTATGCCTGCTATCGCTTCCTCGCGCTCGACGCCTCGCCGCTCGGCGTCGTACTCCTGTTCGTCGCCGTCGTGATGCTCACACTGGCTCTCCGCGAGTGATTCCCTCCCTGAACGGGACGATCTGTCGAACATCACGTTCTCAAGGCCGGTGAGCTCGACCTGTCGTGACCGTCGCTGTTCGATGTAGCACTCGGCTGGCTCCCGACAGGTACACTCCGGCGGTGCTCGGAGCCGACCCGTTCGCCACCGAGTGTCCCGAGAGATCGATCGCGTCGGCTCGAACGCTTCGGCACGCGTCGTGGCTGTGTGGGCCACCGGCGAACCCGATGGCCGACTGGCCACTCGGATCGGTGTGCAGAGGATCAGTATGTTCATGATCCCCCTTCGAGATGGTCCCGTATGGAGAGCGTCAACGTCGGTCTTCTCGGTTGTGGCACGATCAGCGACGAGTACCTCACCTCCGGTGACACGTTCGACGCGTTCGACGTGAGCGCCTGTGCGGACATCGATATCGACCGTGCAAGGACGAAAGCCGACGAGTACGACGTCACCGCACACGACGTACAGGGCCTACTCGCCGATCCGGACGTCGAACTCGTCGTCAACTTGACTCCACCCAGGATCCACGCGGAAACGTGCCAGCGGATACTCGACGCGGGCAAGCACGTCTACGTCGAGAAACCGATGGCTACGATGGCCGAGGAGGTGGAAGACGTACTCCGGACTGCCGAGGCCGAAGGGCTGCTGGTCGGATCGGCACCGGATACGTTCCTCGGAGCGGGGTTGCAAACCTGCCGGTCGCTCATCGACGATGGCCGTATCGGTGAGCCCATCGGAGCGACGGCTGTCTGGACATCGCCCGGCCACGAGAGCTGGCATCCAGATCCCGACTTCTTCTACCAGCACGGTGGCGGCCCTCTCCTCGATATCGGCCCGTACTACGTGACGGCCCTCGTTTTCCTCCTCGGCCCGGTGAGCCGGATCTCCGGATCCGTTGCTCGCGGCTTCGAGGAGCGTACGATCACGAGCGACCCTCGACGTGGCGAGCGTATCGATGTCGAGGTCCCGACTCACGAAGCCGGCGTCGTCGACTTCGAAAACGGTGCCGTCGCTAACCTCTTGACCAGCTTCGACGTGCAGGGTTCGACACTCCCAGCACCGGCGTTCGAGATCTACGGGACCGAGGGGACGCTGAGTCTTCCAGACCCGAACCACTTCGATGGACCGGTCAGTGTCCGGAAGCGGGGCAGTGACGAGTTCGAAACGGTCCCGCTCACTCACGGCTACACCGGGGGGCGAGGTGCCGGCGTGGCCGACTTGGCGTTCGCGCTTCGAACCGACTGGGACCAACGAACGAGCGGTGAACTCGCCCGCCACGTCTTCGATGTACTCTCAGGTATCCGGGAGTCCTCCGATCGGAGCCAACACGTCACCCTCGAACCAGACTGCGAGCGGCCGGCACCCCTTCCACGGACGTTTCCGGAAGGGGTAGTGAACTGATCGGCTCTCTGTCCCGGTCGATCCGGGACGGCAGCGAGATCCCTTCCGGGCCATCGGTCGAGGTTCCCGGGGTGCAGTAGATAGGTACCGACGCACCACTGCACTCCGACCGACGATCGACGAACGGTGAGCTCCGGGAGTCGGCTTTCCGTCCGTTTCGGCTATCGACGAACCAGTGAACGACGTCCCGGAGGAGACGTCGATACTCCTCGTGCCCGAGATACCCGTCGCCGTCGAAGACGGACGACCGTGGACTCTGGTGGTGCTCGTCGGTGAGCGTGCTGTCCGTGGGACGATCTCGTCGTCGCTATCACCGACCACGAACGCGGAGGCGATCCGGGAAGCAAGACCATCACGATGTGATAGCCGTTTATAAGGACTCTGAACCTCGAAAACCTCTGATCTGCGGTATAAGACCCTTCCGCTCCGGGAACCCGCGCTCCGGCGGTCGGCGGTTCAAGTCTCCTCCCACGTACCGCCGGTATGACCGATTCACGCGGAGAGCTACGGGACGTTCGCGACGCGGTCGACGGCCACCCGATGCGTCGGCTGTTCGAATACGTCACGCCGTACTGGAAGCGGTTGAGTGCCGGCATCGTCGCCTCGTTCGTGATGCGGATAGCACGGCTCGTGCCGGCGCTGGCGGTCGCGGCCGCGATCGATCGCGCCATCAGAGGGTCGGGCGAGGCGGGCATTCTCGCACGGATCGGGCTGGTGACCGCCGAATCGGTACCGGCGGGCGATCCGCAGGTCGCACTGCTCTATCGGCTCGCGCTCATCGCCGCGGTCGCGTGGGTGGTCCAAGCGATCACCCAGTTCGCCTCGCGGTATCTGTTCCAGTCGGCGGCACAGCTGATCCAGCACGACCTCCGCGACGACACGTACGCCCACATGCAGTCGCTCTCGATGGACTTCTTCGACGACCACGAGTCCGGGGCGCTGATGGCGGTGCTCAACAGCGACGTCAACAGGCTGGAGAACTTCTTCAACAACGAGATCCGTCAGATCATCCGGGCGATCGTGATGTTCGGGGTCGTGGGCGCGGTCATGCTCTACGAGGCCCCGAAACTCGCCCTGATCGCGCTCGCACCGATGCCGATCCTCGGTCTCTTCACCGGCCGGTTCATGCTCTGGATCGAGCCACGATACAAACGCATTCGAGAGCTCGTCTCGGGGCTGAACACGCGGCTCGCGAACAATCTTGGGGGGGTGGACGTCATCAAGTCCTTCGATCGGTACGGGATCGAGCGCGAGCGCGTCGCCGGCTTCTCCGAAGCGTATCGCGACCGGAAGATCGAGGTCATCCGGATCCGGAAGGCGTTCTTCTCCTCACAGCGCCTCCTGATCGGGCTGTCGTTCGTCGCGGTACTGGTCCTCGGTGGCCGGGCCATCGTCGACACCCCCGCGTTCGGCGTCGCAGAGGGCATCACCGTCGGTTCGTTCACGTTGTTTTTCCTCTTTCTCCGGCGACTCGACGGCCCGCTCCAGCGGATCGGCAAGACCGCGAACAAGTGGCAGAAGGCCAAAGCAAGCGCCGAGCGCATCTTCGGCATTCTGGGTCACGAGCCCACGATCTCCTCACCGACGGACCCGGTCGTCCCGGAGCGTCTCGACGGTACAGTGGCGTTCGAGGACGTCACGTTCAGCTACGAGACGGGCGACTCGATCCTCCGGGGCGTGAACCTCGACATCGAAGCGGGCGAGACGGTCGGCCTCGCCGGCACCAGTGGTTCGGGAAAGTCGACCCTACTCAAACTCCTCACGCGGTTCTACGACGTCGATAGTGGAGCGGTGCGGATCGACGGCGTCGACGTCCGCGAGTACGACGCTCAGGCGCTCAGGAACCGAATCGGCGTCGTCGAACAGGACCCCTACATGTTCTCCGGAACCGTGCGGGAGAACATCGCGTACGGCGACCGCGAGGCGTTCCGATCGATCGTCGCGGCAAGGACGGACGCCGATTCTACAGCCCCCGATGCCGTGGGCGGCGGCACGGGTGCCGACAGCGGGGTCGGGTCCATCGATACGAGCGAAGCGATCGACTTCGGTTCGGATCTCGAACGGCGGGTCCGCGAGGTCGCGCGGGCCGCGGGGGCCGACGGGTTCATCCGCGACTTACCGAATGGATACGACACGCTGGTCGGCGAGCGCGGCGTCAAGCTCTCGGGCGGCCAACGCCAACGGCTTTCGATCGCGCGTGCGATCCTCAACGATCCCGACGTCATCGTCCTCGACGAGGCGACGAGCGACGTCGACACCGAGACCGAACAGCTGATTCAGGAGAACTTGGACCGGCTGTGCGCCGACCGGACCGCCTTCGTGATCGCCCACCGACTCTCGACCATCCGCGACGCCGACCGGATCGTGGTGATGGACGAGGGGCGCGTGATCGAGACCGGAACGCACGACGACCTCGTCCAGGCGGGCGGAGCGTACGCCGACCTGTGGGCCACTCAGGTCGATACCCGACCCGAACGGGTTTCCGCCGACGACTGATCGCCGCCGCGATTCCTCATTTCGAACCGGCGGATCACCGAACCGCCACACCGACGGTTTCGGTGGCATTGGTCGGGTGAACACCGGAAACGGCCGTCAGATACATATGGCATCGGGACGGAACGGCCGGTGGCCATCCACCAGTGTGCTGCCAACAACCGACACCGACTGCCGAACTCGGCGCGTGCATCGACGACCTCGGACCGAGCGCGAAACTGGTTTTCCGCGTGCTCGACTACGAAGGGCCGCTTACCCAGCGCGAACTCGCGGAGCTGACCCTGCTGTCACAGCGCACGGTCAGAAAGGCTCTCCGGCGGCTACTCTCTCGGGAGGTGATCGACGAACGCCTCTACGTTCCCGACGGCCGACAGCGACTGTACGAGATCCACGGCCGACGGAGAGATCGGGAAGAATAGCGCCGCTTCGTCCCGATATCCGTCGTCCACACGGGTGGCCGTTCGGTCCTCGATGTCGACGCGCTTGCCGGTCCGGGCCGACTCGTAGATGTCCTCGGTGACGATCGTCGTCTCCAGTGCGTCGCGGGAAGTCGCCGAGAGGTCGGCGTCATCGACGACCGCGTCGAGGAACACCCCGATCTCGTTGGAACCATCGTCATCGAACTCGATCGGGTGCTTCGCCTCCCCTCGACGGTCGAGAGGCTCCGCTGGTCCCGGACCGATCCCTCGACGAACGGGCCGCCTGTGCGGCTCGGTGTCCCCGATTTGGTTGTGTGAGTATATCTGAGACCTGTAACGGTAGTACTGATGTTACTGCTCTCGATCCGGGGGGTGCAGATCCGCCATTGCTGTAGGATCGCCCCTCAAAAGCTATGCAGGACCCGAACATTGTGGAACGATGCGAAGCATAGCCTTCGCGGTTTTAGGATGGCAGAACGGTCACCTGGCTCCTCTTCGCTGTCGAACCGGCCACCCTTTGATGGCTCAGGTGGCCCGATTGTGGGGGGTTGAACGT
Organism: Halococcus agarilyticus; assembly: GCF_000334895.1. Classification (NCBI taxonomy): domain Archaea; kingdom Methanobacteriati; phylum Methanobacteriota; class Halobacteria; order Halobacteriales; family Halococcaceae; genus Halococcus; species Halococcus agarilyticus. Next base: position 112,082 of record NZ_BAFM01000007.1, read on the forward strand.
TTTTATCGACCATACCCCACATCCTCATCTTCCAGTTGGGTTCCACCCCTACGGGGGAAGCAGCTCCAATTTCCCCTCTAGCGAACCGAGCGAACAGTATCGAACGTCCAATCATTCTGCGGGTGAGCACAGTATCGAGCAGAACGATCGATCGACGGGGTGTCTACAACTCGTCGGCTGGTCTCTGGTATGGAGACACACCCGACGGAACACGACTCGAACCACGAGTGGCCGTTGCACTCCAACCAGCGGGCATCCTGTTCGTCCGTGTTCGTTACAAAGAGACCTGTCCCGTGGAAATCGAACTCACTCGACAAGCGGAGCCGAATACGATCGAATCGTTGACACCACGCTCTTCTGGTGTGGGACAGTGCTTCGATCGTTTGTGAGCGGCTGGAATCACCCACCCCAAATGATGACGTACCATCAATCGACGATATCTAACAAAGTGCTGTGACGGATCGTATGATCGACAGTGACCGTCGGTCGGAGGAACACGACAGCGGCAGCTCCGAACGGTTGAGGCGGACGGCTCGGTAGAGCAATATCCTAACTGTGTTCACTCGTCCTCTCGATCGGTTATCCCGTCCAAGTAGCCGAAGAAGGCTTTCTTACGAGCAGTGTTCGGTTCCCAGCGGACGGGGGGTGACTGGTAGCCGTGCCAGTAATCGTTCTCGCCGGGATCGAAATACCCCCACGATGAGCCGACGTCAATGGCAGCCTCGAGGTTCGACTCCGACCCGAAACGGAAGTGATCGTCTTCGTTGAACACAATCGGCATCGGTTCGTAGGACGGCAGGTCACGCGTTCTCTCCACCATATCCCGGATCCGGGCGGGATCATCAACACCGTTGCCGTGAGCGAGCACGAAATCAGAAGCGGCAACTACATCATCGGGAGGGACGGTGCCGCCACTAAAACTCGTCCCGACAGGATACCGATGTCCTCCACGTTCGATGTCGTGGACACGCTCGATCAGTTCGGATACTCGGTCGGGTTGGATAACGTCGTGGCTGTAGTTTATGTCGGCCTCATTGGCGATCTCTATCAGCACGTTCGTGTACTCCCTTCTGTGGAGCCACTCGATCGTACTGTCGACGGCGTTTTTGACGGCCGTCTCATCTGTGAGGACATCGTCCTGACCGAAGTAGAACAATCCAACAATCACCACCATTCCGAGATCGTCGGCCCTGTCGAGAACCCGTCTGACTCTATCCATCCAGTCGGGCTTCAACGAGCCGTCCGAACGATACGCGGAAACGGTCCACGGTTGCTCGTCGGAATACCCCTCCGGGCTCCCACATTGGAGGTTGATCGTGAAACCACGAAGCCCACAGTCGTAGTAGGTCGGCATCGCTGCAATGAATTCTGCGACGTTTCGCTCGGGGTTCCATTGGCTCGTATCCGGATACGCCCAACTGTCGACCGTCTTCGGATTCTCGTCGTCGAAACAGGCATGAACAAATCTCGCATTGAACAGCAATCCATCGATGGCCTTCCCATCGTGGGTTCGTCCTTCGTAGGTGGGTCGATCATTGATCGTGAAAGAATCGCCATCGATGCCGACCCGTGTCTCTCGTGCGTTTCCGAACATGGGAAACTTCACCGGTGCCTACATCAATATGTTTTCGGTACAGTACACTGTGACGCACTCTCCCCTGCATCGTTCAGTAGATCGACAGCTGCCGCGTCCCCAGCGATCGCTTTCTCAACGTTCGGGGAGAACTTGGTCCGGCTTCGACGGTCTCCCTCGTCTCTTCCATGGTTCAGTTGCATGGTTGCTGCTCGGAAGGGGCCGAAGTGGACGGTTGCAGACGTCTTGGAGGCCTTCGAGAACGCGTCGTGAACACGTACACACCGCGTCCCGACCACCTGACTTCGGTCGAATACTGGTGGCCGTCTTCAACGTCCGAGAGGTTCGATGAGAACGCTCCACCGTGGATCGAATACAGACAGTACAACGTATCGTTGCGGCTTGTAACACTATGGAGCGAGTCTTTCTTACTGATCAACGGAATAGATCCTCCCAACGGATAGGGGGACTCACATGGGTGGACCGACGCGGGTCATCGCGAACTCCGTGAGTCCGTGATGCTCCGCGCTTACGCGAGTTCCGTCCATCACCGATCGAACCTCCCGAAACAGGTCGTCTTCCGTCGATCGGTCGCGTCGAGGTCGATATCGACCGGAAGTGCAGCGACGGTCCCGGAATTGCCGCACTACCGCTATTGCAGGTGTGTCCCTTTCGTGTCGATGTCCTGAATCGCCGGCCAGTGAGCGAACGGTTGTTCAAGATCCTGCTCCCAGTGGTCGTCGTAGTCCTCGTGGTGGAACCGTTTGAACAGTCCAACTCGGACGTTCGATCCCAGGTTCACGCCGGTGGTGTGCTGGAGCCGTCCATGCCAGAGGACGAGTGAACCCGCACCTCCAGCAACCTCGAACGGATCACCGACGTCGTATGGCGGTTCGTTCTGGTTCGACTGAGCGTCGACGAACCCCTCGACATCGTTCGATTCGAAGTGTTCGGCAGCAGACCAGTGTGAGCCTGGCCAAACCGTCAACCCGCCGCCGCGAGGCGGGACGCGGTCCACGTACACCGTCCCCGCAATCGTGAAACCTGGGGGTTCACTGAACCCGTCCCCGAACCCATCCACGTGACCGCTGATATCGGATGTCGAAGGCGAATTGGCGTCCTCCGGACGTCCCTCGTCGGGGAAATTGAGATTCAGCGATAGCCATCCGTCCAGATCGGACGGCTCGGGAGCGATCAGACTGTCACCGCCGACGAGTTCATCCGCATAGGAGAACATCTGTTCCCAGATCGGATAGAACGGTTCCCGATCGGTAACGCTTGGGTCCTTTCCCCCTAGGTTCCGGTACTCGGCCTCCAGTAGGTCGTCTCTGCTCTCCGGGTCTTCCGGTATCGAATCCCAGACGACGTCGCGTATCTGTCCGAGAGCCTCGTCGTCTATCGCGTCCGGGATCACGAGGAACCCGTTGTGCTTGAACTCGCGCCGTTCACCCTCGGTAAACTCGACGGCCCCTCGACTGTTTTCAACCATCGCCGAGAGGTCAAACGAGAACATGTAAATAGCTTTCTGTGGTGGGGGATGGGACTCGGAGTGACGGTATCGCCTTTTGCCTCTGCTTATCGATTCCTCACCCACTGCCCGAACCGCTCGATCTTCCCTTCCAGAACCTTCTTCGGCTGTTTCCCGTCCTCTTTGCGACGGACGTTCTCCTCAAGGTCTCATGCCTTTTTTCCCATTCATCCTGCGAGGGGCGCTCTCAGAGGGGCAGATGGTTTGAAGTACCCGCCACGAGATCGTCCATCGCATACCGATGCCCGATGACCGCCCGAACGTCGTTCTCATAAACACGGATCAACAGCGGTTCGATACCATCAACGCGCTTGGCGCGGACCACATGGAGACACCACATCTCGACAGACTGGTCGAGGAAGGGGTGTCGTTCACGAACTGCCACGTCACCGCGCCGTCGTGTGCGCCGTCGCGGGCGAGCCTCTTCACGGGCTATTACCCGCACACGACCGGCGTTTACACGAACGGCGACGAGTGGCGCCACTCGTGGATCGAGGACCTCTCCGAAAGCGGGTACTACTGTCTCAACGTCGGCAAGATGCACGCGGCGCCTTACGACGCGCCGATGGGATTCGACGAGCGTCACATCGTCGAGAACAAGGATCGATACCTCGCACCGGTTCCCGGGGACGAACCGCCGCTGCCCGGGGAGAAGTTCTACTGGGACGAACTCGACAGAGCGATGGCCACCCGTGGAGCCGTCAGGCCGGGTCGGGAGTTCTATCGCCAGCTCGATGACTATGAGGAGCGTCTCGGAGCCTTCGAGTGGGAGGCACCGGACGATCTCCATCCCGACATGTTCGTCGGCGACCGCACGACGTGGTGGCTCGATACGATGCCCAAGCTCGAACGACCCCTGTTTCTCGAAGTAGGGTTCCCCGGCCCGCACCCGCCCTTCGACCCCATCGAGCGGTGGGCCGAGGAGTACCTCGATCGGGACCTCCCGGATCCGGTACTCTCCGCGGCGGACCTCGAAGGCCAGCCGACCCCGATGATCCGCCTCCGCGAACACAACGAACGGATCGATCACGACTCTGTCGTCCATCGGGTTGAGGCATCGCCCGATCAGCGCCACCGTCAGCGTGCCTATTACTACGCGAACGTATCGATGATCGACGAGAAAGTCGGGGAGATCATCGACGCCTTGGAACGGAACGGGTACGACGACACCGTCGTTGTGTTCACCTCCGATCACGGCGAGGCGCTCGGCGACCATGGTCACAGTCAGAAGTGGACGATGTACGACATCATCACCCGCGTGCCGACTATCGTATGGTCACCGGACCGGTTCGACGGCGGTCGCCGCGTGGATGAGTTGTGTCAGCTGTTCGATCTCGGACCGACAGTCCTCGAATACGCGGGCGTCGACGTTCCGGACTCGATGGAGGCGCGCTCGCTACGACCGGCGCTCGAAGAGGACCCGGAAGACGAGTGGATCGGACGTGAGTGCGTCTTCGCCGAACACGCCCGGGACGGTATCCTTCAAGCGACCGAGTTCATGACGATGGTCCGCACCGAGGACTGGAAGCTCGTCCATTTCCTCGACCACGACGAGGGAATGTTATTTGACTTGTCCGAAGATCCTGATGAAACGGACAATCTCTGGAACGATCCAGCGGCCCAGGAGAAACGGCAGGAGCTCGAAAACACCCTGCTCAGGTGGCGCATCGAGAGCGGCCACCGGACTGCCGACTGGGCAGCGGATTTTCGCTGAGCTCGCGGTGAACGGGACTGACCCGAAGCCATAAACGACCCACGACGCAAATCCGGCCCATGCTAGATGGCCCCTGGATAGAGCGAAGCTACGAGGAACCGTATCTCACGTTTCGGTGTGATTGTGGCTGGGAGGGGAACGATGTCGACGTCACAGGGTGGGAGGTCCAACGGGAGAACGACCGCGCTGTTCGGCGCTGTCCGGCATGTGGCACTTGCGTGCCCCAGTGGGGATCGCTCCGGTCTCTGGAGGGCACCGCACAGGTCGCACACGGAGCTCTACGAGATGCTCTCGTTGCTGCCGGCGTTGTCGACGAGTGAAACGATATGGGTCGTTCGCTCGGTAGTGTCTGATTGGTCTCGTTGGAGCCAGCGAACGAAGGCTTGGAGCCAGTTTCGACGGTTTCGAGGAAAGCGTGGCTGAAGTGGTTCCGAGAACGAGGTGGCTCGGCATTTCAGCCCGCCGAAGACGCGCTCAACGCCGTTCCGGTTTCCACGTTGTCCGGGATGAAATCGGTGTCCGGCTCGGAAGGGCGCAGTTCGGTGGTTCGAGCGCCACCGGCCAGAAACACGGCAGATTCGAGGGAGTGTGAGCCGTTCAGTTCGTCCTGACCTTCGAACGTGGGCTGCTCATCGGCGAACATCGCTTCGACGACCTGTACGCCTTCCTCGAGCATCGCTGCCTCACAAAGATTCATGTGTCGGTGGCTGGATCGTTCGATAGATCACATGTCCTCACTGCGAAACGGAACGCCACCGAACATCCTCTGGCTCAGTATGGAGGACACGACAGCGGACCGACTGGGCTGTTACGGCGACGACCTCTCGCGAACGCCGAACATCGACGAACGGCTGGCGGGCGAGGGGCGACGCTATCGAAACGCGTTCTGTCCGTCACCCGTCTGCTCACCGAGCCGGTCAGCGACGATTACTGGCATGTATCCCACCGCTGTCGGATGCCACCAGCATCGGCCCGATCGCGAGCGGCCCGGTCTACCGCCGAGCCACCGAGTCGTGACGCCCCACTACGTTCGGTCGTTCACCGAACTGCTCCGCGCGGCGGGGTACTACTGTGCGAAGCGTGGCAAGAACGACTTCCAGTTCGGACACCCGTTCACCGTCTGGAACGACTACGGCCGCGACGAGACGGATGTCGTCTGGCGCGACCGCGATGGGGACCAGCCGTTCTTCGCCTCCTACCAGAACGGCATCTCCCACGAAAGCGGGATGTACCCGCCGGACACCGAGTCTGACCGATCCCTCGAGACAGATCCCGGCACCGTCACGGTCCCTCCCTACCTTCCCGACACGGATCCCACGCGACGAGCGCTCGCCCGTCACTACGACAACCTCGCCGCGTCCGACGATTGGATCGGTGGCCTGCTGGACGAACTCGCGGCCGACAGTCTCGTTGAGAATACGGTCGTCGTCCTCTGGTCCGATCACGGAGAAGGGCTGCCCCGGTGTAAGTCCTGGCTGTACGACCGTGGACTCAACGTCCCGCTGATCGTCCGGTGGCCCGGCGAGATCGAGGCTGGCACCGAGACAACGGAACTCGTCTCGCTGGTCGACCTCGCGCGGACGATGCTCGAGTTGGCGAACGCCGAGGTGCCAACGTTCCTCCAGGGCCAGCAGTTCCTCGGTGAGGACCGCGACGACCCTCGAGAGTACGTCTTTGCCTCGCGCGACAGACAGGACGAAAGCTACGCGATGCAGCGGGCAGTGCGCGACCAGCGATACAAGTACATCCGCAACTACTACCCGGCCAGGCCCAACCCCTGGTTCCAGTATCGCAACAACCACCCCGCCATGCGGGAGATAAAACGCCTGGAGCGGGAGGGCGAACTGAACGGCCCAATGGCATGGTTCGCCGAACCCAGGCCGGCGGAGGAGCTCTACGATCTCGACGTCGACCCTCACGAGACCGAAAACCTCGTCGCAGATCCTGCCTATCGAGAGACGCTCGATCGGTTGCGTGGAGCGCTCGATGACTGGCGAGAACGCACCGGCGATATGGGCGAGACCGCCGAGGATCGACTCGTCGAGGAGTGGTGGCCCGATGGGAACCAACCCGAGACGGCACGACCGACGTTCGTCCCGAACGTCTCCGGCCGGCCGGGCCGGGACGACGCACCGGACGGCGGCGAGTTCGAGGGTCCGATGACAGTCCGGATCGACTGTGGCACCCAGGGTGCCTCGGTGGCATACACGACCCAGCGCGGTGAGGATCCAGACTGGAAACTGTACACCGAGCCGATTCGCATCGAGCGTGGTGAACTCACGCTCCGCACAAAGGCAGTACGGTACGGTTATTCGGAGAGTGATGAGCGGATCGCGACCTTTTCGGTCTCCGACTGAACCACAGAGGCCGGACCGCACAGCACGTCAGTCTTGCAACACTGGTGTCAGTCGGATCGTCAACCCAACGGGATCGACGGGTACGAACGAGAGCTGTCGATAACTATGAGTGTGATGCTGACGTTGGCGGAACAGCGAACCGGCGTCGGTCGGCCCTCGTCCCGTTTCGCGCTCGGCGGTCAGTGTTGGTTTCTGCTTGGAATATCTCTCTACCAACACTTTCCACTTGGTCCGTGACTGATGGTGCGATCCAAATGGGAAATCAGTACTAACGGAAAGAAATGATGTCCAATTCATACGATATAGATCTACCCGAATATTCAATATTCGTAGCTACAATCAATTCTTTAGAGATTTTTTAGCCCAAATTAACTATTAGTATCTTCGATACCCTTGTCAAGAAAACATGGCGGAAAAGAGGATCATATTAAAGTTCCCGAAAACTTGTTTGGCACGGTTCGGTCCCTGCGGTGAGGGGACCGTTCGAAGTATCTGATACTATCCAGACTGTGCGTACCAGGAGCGAAGTGGATCGTCGACTACTACTCCGGTGCTACCAAGGCCGGGCGTTCACGAGGCCTGGAAGACCGTCCCGACGGTGTCCCTGATGCACGTCGGCTTCGAAGTTTGGGGGCGGCATCCACCGACTGGTTCGAGACGCCGATCGCGATCCTGCTGTGCAGTTCGGACACCGTTCGTCGACACGGTGCGGTCACGAGATCACGTCGCTTCCGAGCCCTCTCGCTCTACCGTTTCGTTCGGCCCGACGGTCGTCCACAGCTCGTCATCGACGTAAACCCGCAACCTCGCGCTTCCGTCGTTGTCGATGGAGACCACGTCGCCGGTCGTTCGGTACGTGTCGACACCACCGTCGCCGACGTATCCGTATATCTTCCGCCAACTGATCGGGGAGTTGCGGTCGGGCCGATCGGCTTCGGCCGGAACGTCGGCCTCGTCGCCGAGCGTTATCCGCTCGGTCGCGCCGAGGAAGTACGTGGCGTCGCCGTCGCCGACCGCTTCCACCCGGATCACCTTCTGCGACGCGTTGGGTGGCGGCAGGTCCGGCGGTCCCAGCGGCCCGTAGCGTCCGGCGTTCTCACCGGGCTCGACGGTGTCGTACAGCTCCCCGTTGAGATAGACCTCCAGCGTCGCGTTGCCGTCGTTGACGATGACGCCGAGACCGACGTCGGTCACGTAGTCGTCCACCCCGCCCTCACCCACGTAGCCCTGGATGTAGGTGGTGGTCTGGCTGATGACCCTGTCCGCGTGGTCGGCTTCGTCCGGCCGATCGGCTTCCTCACCGAGATCGATACTGCCGGGGACGTACACGCGATAGTACGACGCCCCGCCATCGACTGCCCGCACGACGACGTGATTTTCGTCCTCCTGCAACCCCTCCGGCCGCGACGGTATCGGCGAGTCGGAGTCGGCTGCCGTGGTCGTCGCAGTCGGTGTGGCGGTCGCGGTCGGTGTGGCGGTCGCGGTCGGTGTGGCGGTTGCCGTCGGGGTCGGGGTTCCGGTCTCGGTCGGTGTTGGGGTTGGTGTCCTCGTCTCGGTGGGTGTTCGTGTCGCGCTCACCGTCTCGGTCGGTGTTGTCGTCGCCGTCGTGGTGCTGGACGGTGTCCCCGTCGCGGTGGTCGACCGCTCCGTCGTGGCCGCACTCGTCGATGTCGCTGTGGTCGTGGCGGTGCGAGCATCCGCAGTCGTGGTCACCGCGTCCGTTGCCGTCTCTTCGCCTGGGGCACTCGTGTTCGTCGCGTCCCCGCCGAGATCGGCGAGGGAAGCACAGCCAGCCGAAGCGACTGCGAACACGAGCAAAACACTGACCACCGAACGCTTCATCATGTGATTGCTTCCACCAGATCCAAGCCACGTAACTGTCTTGTGGTGTTGCGGGGCCGTCTCCGGCGTCCGGAGCGCGTTGCCGGACGACGTTTCGACGATCGCGAACGCCGATCGGGAAGCAACGCACACGCCACCGACGGTCGGGGCCAGCACCCGGTCCAGACCGGAGGGGAACTGCCGAGCTCAGAGCCGCCGGAGAAACGCCCGGAGCTCCGCCCGGGCGGCGTCGTGCTCGTCGTGGAACACGTAGTGGCCGGCGTCCGGAACGTGAACGAGCCGGCCGTCCGCGAGCGAGTCGGCGGCCGCGAGGTCACTGACTCGGCGCTCGGTGCCGGCGTCGGACCGCAGCACGAGCGTCGGGCACGTGATGTCGTCGAACACCTCCCGCAGCGGCTCCGGGTAGCCCTCGCGTCCGATCTCGGCGATGTTCGGACTGCACTCGGTGGCCGCGGCGGCGAGCCGTCGCGCCCAGTCGGGATCGAACTCGTCGTACTCGGTTTCGATCAACTCCTCGATCGAGCGGTTCTCGATGTCGCGAAGTTGGTCGTGAACGATCGCCGCCCGTTCGTCCGGGTTCGTCTCCGTTTCGGTGTCGTGCATCCCGGCGGGGTCTTCGAGCACCAGGCCACGCGGGAGGCCTGGATGCTCCGCGGCGGTCCACGCGACGGTTGCCGCACCCATCGAGTGTCCCAGCAAAATCGGATCGACGAGGTCGAGCGCCCCGACGAGACCGACGAGATCGGCGACGCGATTTCGGATATCGTAGCCGGTCTCGGGGGCTGCGGACCGGCCGTGACCGCGGGCGTCGTAGGTCACCACGTCGTACTCGGCGGCGAGATCCTCTGCGAGCGGCAGCCAGCACCGCCCGTTGCCGTAGAAGCCGTGGGCCATGACCAGCGGTGGGCCGTCGCCGGTGCGGTAGTACCGCAGGTCGATTCCGTTCGAACGAACGGCGTCCGTCGTCCATCCCGCAGGGAGATCCATGCGATCACTTCTCGAAAGGGACGAAAAGCGTACCGGACGACGGTGTCCGTCGAGCCTCGATTCGCCACGTCGGTGATCCGCGGGGCCGACCGACCGATCTCGGTTGACCACCGTTCCGGTTCGAAGCCAGGCAGCAGTACCCACCTTCACCGACGAGCAGCCCAAACCTCAGCCCGTCGAAATCTACTTGCCGTCGCCCCGACCTCTCGGAAGGGTGTGGCTCGACGAGTTCCGCTATCGAACGGCGTGGAACGCAGAGGCCAACGAACGCCGCTACGACGCGCCGGCCGACCCGTGGGCGCTCGTCCACGTGGATCCGAGCGAGGTGGAACGGCTCAACGTCGTCTCGCTGCTGTGGGGGCTCGGCCGCGTGCGCGACGGCGACTGGGATCGGCCGGCGAACTGCCGGCGGATCGACGACACCCCAATCCACGAGGGACTGACTCAGCGATTCGGCGACGAACGTGACTGGGAGGAGACGGCCTACTACGAACACGCCGTCGGGCGGATCGAGGACAATGGCGATCACAAGGGCGTCGAGAGCGAAGCAGAGCTCGTTGAGGAGTACCTTCCGGCCCTCGACGAGCTGTACGCGGATCTGTGTGACGAGGGCTACCGACCGAACCGTGGGGTGGTGTACGACGGTCCCGAGGATGCGGACTACATCCACGATCTGGAGCCGATGGTCCTCGTCGGCCGCGATGGCGAGATCATCTGGACCGAGGGGTTCCACCGGCTCGTGCTCGCCGACCTCGCGGGGATTCCCACGATCCCGGTGTACGTCCTCCGGCGGCACGACGCCTGGCAACGGGTCCGCGACGCGCTCGCCCGGACGACACCCGACGAACGGCCGTCGGAGCTGGCCACACACGCGGATCACCCGGACGTTAGCGAGCTCGTCCCGTAACCCGATGTAGCCCTCCACAGCCGTGACTCGGTCGACGGGAGCCGGCTCGACGGGTGAGCTACGTGGCGCGGTCGCGCTGGGTTCCTTTAAGTGCTTCCCGCGACAAGGTGTAGATACGAGCGAGGTGCGTCGGTTCGTGACGGTTTTCTACACCAACCCATCATTCAACTGTCGGCGGCTGCTACGCCGTCGCCAATGACCGACGACGATGCTTCGGAACCCGTCCTGTCGACGGCGGCGGACGGTGGATCGGCTGCGGCACAGACGGCCGTGCGGCTGAGCCGGCGGCCGGGCGACAGTTCGGTCGCGCGGGCCGACCTCCAGCGCGACGAAACCGTGCGCCGGTGGGGCCTGGTCACGCCGAGCGCGACCCGGATCGGCCGGGCCGACAGTCCCGAGAACGACCTCTCGGAGAACGTTCGTCGACTCCACGACGAGCGCCACCCGGCGATGGAGGGGTACAGCGCGCGTGCGCACCGCCTCGAAAAGCTCCGGCTGACCCACGCGCTGTGTGGCGACCTCGCGCTCACGCCGTGGCAGCGCGACCGCGCCATCGGGATCATGGTCGACCTCGATCTCACCGCGTTCGGAAGCCAGCGCGCCATCCCGAAGGTCGCGCTCGTCGTGATCCGCCACGTGGTCGATCGCGAGCGCGAGCGCCACCTCGGCCTCCACGACGACGAGTGGATCGCCGAACAATCACCCGAGCGGCTCGCCGATCTCTACGACCAGTTCCGCTCGATCACCGACGAGGACCGCTTCGACGCACTCTGTGAGCAACACGGCCTCGACGTGACGAACCTCAACCGGCTGCGCCGAACCCTGACCGAGCAACTCGACGACCAGGACCTCCACGATGCGGTGTACGGCCGCAACCCCTACCGCGACCCGAGCCTCCCGAGCCTCGGCTCCCGCGCCGTAACGGCCGGCTCCGGGGGGTAGCGTTCGCGTCGGCACGCCCATCGAACCGATTCCGGGCCGCGTGCTCGACTCCGCCCCCGATCCTGTTCTTCGAACGACGTTCCGACTCCCGACCGACAGCGTAATTGCCACTCAGTGGAATCACCGAGTAATGGACCGACGAAGATTCCTCCAACGAGCGGGTGCTGGCGTGGCCGGACTGACGGTGCTCGCCGGCTGTACCGGTGGTAACGACGACGGCGCGAGCAATGCTTCCGGCTCGCAGACCACGGACGAGAGTGCGGGATCGAATGGAGCGACCGACACGACCGGGACGGACGGGACGACCGGCACGAGCGGGATGAATGCGACGCACGAGACGACTGGCACGAGCGGGATGAATGCGACGCACGAGACGACTGGCACGAGCGAGGCCAACGGCACGAACGGAACCGGGACGACGACCGGCAGCGCCTCGTCGAGCGACACGCTGACCGTCGCGACGTACTCCTCCTTTACTGGTGAGGACACCGCGGGCAACTGGCTCAAGTCCGCCTTCGAGGACGAGTATTCCGGCACGACCGTGGAGTTCGTCACCCCCGAAAACGGTGTCAATCAGTACATCCAGCGGGCGAAGCAGGGTGCGCCGATCGACGCCGACGTGTACGTCGGGCTGAACACGAGCGATCTCGTTCGCGTCAGTCGCGAACTCGACGAATCGCTGTTCCCGACGATCGCGGACAGCCTCGACCGCGCCGACACGGTGAAGGACGAACTGAACGTCGACCCCGACGGGCGCGCGATCCCGTACGATACGGGCTACATCAGCCTCGTCTACAACGAGGACGAGGTCGAGGAGCCCCAGACCTTCGAGTCGCTCCTCGAATCGCGCTACGAGGGCGATCTCATCACCCAGAACGCCCAGCAGTCCGATCCCGGGCGGGCCTTTCTGCTCTGGTCGATCATCACTCAGGGCGAGGACGGCTACCTCGACTACTGGGAGAAACTCCTCGACAACGGCGTCAAGGTGCTCTCTGACTGGGAGCCGGCCTACCAGGCGTATATGGACGGCGAGGCCCCGATGGTGGTCTCGTACTCCACGGATCAGGTGTTCTATCACGGGCCGGACGTGAACATGGCGAAACACCAGATCGGGTTCCTCAACGACCAGGGGTACGCGAACCCCGAGACGATGGCGCTGTTCGCCGACAGCGAGAATTCGGCCCTCGGCCGGCAGTTCATGAACTTCGTGCTGACCGAACGTGCCCAGTCGAAGATCGCGGTCAAGAACGTCCAGTTCCCGGCCGTCGAGGGCGTCACGCCCGGTGAGTCGTTCGCGAAGTACGCGAAGGAGCCACCCGAACCGGTGACCTTCTCGTACGACGAACTCGCGGGCTCGGTCGGGACGTGGGTCGAGGAGTGGGCGAGGCTGGTCGCGGGCGCGTGACGACGCCGCGGCGGTGGGCGGGTCGGCTCGCGCTGCCCCTCGGCTTCGCGCTGACGCTCGCCGTACTGGTCGCGATCTTCTACTATCCAGTCGGCAGCGTCCTCGTCGAGGCCGTGATGCGCAGCGGTCGGCTGACGGTCGCCCCGCTGCTCGACGTGCTCGCCGACCCGTTCTATACGGGGGTCGCCCACCACCTGTTCGCCGATCCGACGAGCGTGCCGGCCGGCGTGCTCGCGTGGATTCGGGCCGGGTTTCCGTCCGTGACGTTCGGACTCTTCGGGTTCACGGCCTACCAGGCGCTGCTCTCGACGACCGCGAGCGTCGTCGTCGGGCTGCCGGGGGCCTATCTGCTCGCGCGCTACGAGTTCCGTGGCCGGCGCGCGCTCCGCTCGCTCACCATCCTGCCGTTCGTGCTGCCGTCGATCATGGTCGCGGTCGGCTTTCTGGCGATGTTCGGCCAAACGGGGGTGCTCAACGACGTTCTCGGGGCGCTCGGGCTCGGCGAGGTGAACCTGCTGTTCACGCTCGAAATCATCGTGCTCGCGCACGCCTTCTACAACGCGCCGCTCGTGACCCGGCTCGTGACCGCCGCGTGGGAGACCGTCGATGCCCGCCGGGTCGAGACCGCACGGGCGCTCGGCGCGTCGCCCCTTCGGGCGTTTCAGGACGTCGTCGCGCCACAGCTCCTGCCCGCCCTCCTGACCGCGGCGCTGCTCACGTTCGTCTTTACTTTTCTGTCCTTTCCGATCGTGCTCGCGCTCGGCGGGCTCCGGCTCGCCACCGTCGAGGTCTGGCTCTACGCTCGGGTTCAGGACCTCGCGCTCGCCGAGGCCGCCACCCTCGGCACGATCGAGACCGCACTCTCGCTCGGGCTGACCTACCTCTACCTCCGCTACGAGGCGCGCCAGACGAGCGCGCGCGGCGGCGGAGCCGCCCGTCCACGACAGGCGTTCGTCCAAGGCTGGCGGACGCTCCGCGATCCCGTTCGGGTAGGGCTCGGACTCTATGGACTCGCCGTTCTGATCCTCTTCGTCGGCCCGCTGGCGAGCCTGGTGCTCGAAAGCGTGACCGGCCCCAACGGGGAGTTCACGACGGCGTACTACGAGTTCCTCGTCCGCCAGCAGGCCGCGACGACGGCCGGGACCGTCAAACCACTCCCCGCGATCACGAACTCGCTCGCCTTTGGGCTCGGCACGCTCGTCCTCGCGGTGCCGATGGGGATCGTGGTCTCGGTGGTGGCGGTGCGGGGCGGGGCCGGCTCGCGGCTCGCCGAAACGATCATGACCGCCCCGCTCGCGGTCAGCGGCGTCGTCGTCGGGCTCGGGCTGCTCCAGACCCTGGTCTTCGGCACCGAGATACTCGGCCGCCGGATCGTCGTGAGCGGTGCGGTCGCGGTCGTGATCGCCCACGCCGTCGCGGCCTACCCGTTCGTGACTCGTAACGTCACACCCGCACTCGGCGGCCTCGACACCCAACTCCTCGACGCCGCCCGGTCGCTCGGCGCGACCCGATTTCGAGTGCTGCTCGACATCGAGTTGCCCCTCGTCGCGGCGGCCGTGCTTGCCGGCAGCGCGTTCGCGTTCGCCATTTCGATCGGCGAGTTCGATACCACAGTGTTACTCGCGGAGGGCGTCAGTAGTTATACCATGCCGGTCGCACTCGAACGCTACATCGGCAACCGATCGCTCGGGCCGAGTCTCGGGCCGGCGACAGCGATGGCCACAGTGTTATTGGCCGTGACGGCCGCGAGCTTCCTCGTGATCGAACGCCTCGGCGGGCGGTGGGAGTCGTGACTCGATCCGAATCCGATGTCGAGGCGACCGACGACAGGGCGGACCCAGGCGTCGCGCTCGATGGCGTCAGCGTGACTTTCGGCGGCGTGACCGCGCTCCGAGACGCCTCGATCGCGGTCGGAGACGGCGAGTTCTTCACCCTCGTCGGGCCGTCGGGCTGCGGGAAAACCACGACCCTCCGTACCATTGCGGGGTTCGAGACACCCGCCTCGGGGAGCGTCCAAATCGGCGGCCAGCGAGTCGACGACGTTCCTCCCGAGGAGCGCGACGTCGGGATCGTCTTCCAGAACTACGCGCTCTTTCCCCACATGAGCGTGCGTGAGAACGTCGCGTACGGGCTCCGCTTTCGCGACCCGCCAGGCGACGCCACCACTGATGAACGGGTCGATGAACTCCTCTCGCTGGTCGACATGGCGGGGATGGGCGATCGCGACCCGGAAGCACTCTCTGGAGGACAGGCCCAGCGGATCGCGCTCGCGCGGGCGATCGCCCCCGGTCCCGAACTCCTCCTGCTCGACGAACCGCTCTCGGCGCTCGACGCACGCCTCCGCGAGCGCCTCCGGGTGACCGTCCGCGACATTCAGCAGGATCTCGGGATCACGACGGTGTACGTCACTCACGACCAGGCCGAGGCGCTCGCGATCAGCGATCGGGTCGCGGTCGTCAACGACGGCCGGATCGAGCAGGTCGACACGCCCGAACGGCTGTATCGTGAGCCCGCCTCGCGGTTCGTCGCGGAGTTCGTCGGCGACAACAACCTCTTCGACGGCGAGGTGTCCGCGACCCAACCGCCGCGCGCTCGCGTGGACGATCACGAGGTGCGACTCCCCAAAACTGCGGATGTGATGACTGGAGAATCGGTGACGCTCTGTGTTCGTCCCGAGGCGATCCGTCTCAGCGGAGGAGAGCGAAGCGAGTCCTCCGGAAGCGAGACGACGCTGACCGCGACCGTCGAGAACGGCGAGTTCCTCGGCGACGCCTACCGGCTCCACTGCACGTGGAACGATCGTCCACTACTCGTGAAAACCGACGCCAGGCGGCCGCCGGACGAAACGATCGAGTTGGGGTTCGACGCAGCCGACGTTCACCTGCTGTCCGGCGAGTGAGGATCCGATGCTCTGGTTGCTCTCGCGGCACGTTTCGTCGCGCCGTCGAAGTCACGGTGGAAGCGTCAGGCCGGGGCGTCGGGTCGATGCTGCCGGCTGACCTGCTTCCACTTGTCGGTGGCGAAGCGGTAGTAGTTGAGCACCGCCGGGACCGTCGTCTCGGCGAGGAAGGCGAGGTACAGCCCGTAGAGGCCGAGCGAGGTCGTCGCGCCGAGGTAGGCGAGCGGGATGGCGACGCCGAAGATCCCGAGCGCCTGGCTGTAGAACGGCCAGCCGGTGTCGCCGCTCGCGTCGAGCGGGCCGGCGGCGGCTCCCGAAACGCCCTGGAGGACGATCGCGACACAGGCCGCCGACACCAGCGACACCGCGACCGAGATCACGGTTTCGGAACCGCCGCCCGCGAAGGCCGCGACGATCGGTTCGGCGAGCACGAAGACGATCGCGGCCGAGACGAGGTAGACCGCGACCGCGAAGCGGACGATCTCCCGACCGTAGGCTTCCGCGGTCTCCTCGTGACCGTTGCCGAGTTCCTGGCCGACGAGGCTGGAGGAGGCGAGGCCGAAGCCCCAGCCGGGCGTGTTCATCAGCCCCCAGATCCGGCGCGCGATCACGTACGCCGCCACGACCCCCGGCCCGAACAGCGCGACGATCGCGAGCATCGGGAACTCCGCGACCGTCCAGACGAGGTTCCGGCCGATCACGGGGGCCCCGATGTCGACGAGCTCGCGGATGTCGGCGAGGTAGCTGCCTCGCGGGTCGATCTGGACCGGGAGCTCGCCGAGACCGGGGAGGCGACCCGTGACGAGCCCCACCGCGAAGATCCCGGTCACGAGCGCGTTCGAGAGCACGGTGCCGAGCGCCGCGCCGGCGACCCCGAGATCGAGGCCGAAGATCAGGACGGCGTTGATGACGGCGTTCGCGACCGCGCCGCCGGAGCGGAGGACCATCGGTATCTGGGCGTCGTTGACGCCGATGAATATCCGACTGCCGACGAGGTTGAGCGCCGCAAAGGGGATCCCGAACGCCACGATTTGGAGGTAGGTCGCGCCGAGCGCGACCGCCTCGGCGTCGTTGCTCAGGAGAGCGACGAGATCCGGTGCAAAGAGCCAGAAGACCGCGACGAGCGGCAGCGTGAGCGCGACCACGACGGCGGTGCTCGATCGCACGGCCTGGTCGACCGCGCCGAGGCGCTTGGCTCCGTAGCGCTGGGAGACCAGCGCGATCGTTCCGGCGGCGATCCCGCCGCCGGCCGCGAACGCGAGCCCCCAGAAGGGACTCGCGAAGCCCACGCCGGCGATGCCGACCGAGCCGACCGCGACGCCGACCATCGCGATGTCGACCGCGTTCTTCGACATCCGGGCGATACCCGTGAGAATGCGCGGCCACGCGAGATCGGTCGTCCGGCGTGCCCGCTCGGATTCGATGAGATCGGCACGCACGAGGGCGAGTCCGATATACAGTACGACGACTCTGATAGGATTTGAAAGGCGGACCACTACGAACGGAGACCCTACTCGATGGGGGAATATATACCCTTCTTTCTGTCGTTGCGACTATCTATTTATCGTTACATAGGGCAGAATATTAGTGATTCGTGCTACCACGCCACACTGGTTTGTGCGGGTCGTTTAGACTCTGAATGGATCATGGCTTGCCGACCGGACGAACGCTCGGGGGCGGTGTCGAGACGAAGCCGGCATGGCGATGGTTCGCGGCGATCGCTGCCGTCGCTACTGGGACGTCGGTTCGATGGTGGTCGTCTCGTCGATCGAAGCGTGCTGGAGGGAAACACGATGACGGGTGTGACGTGCGTGGGTTTCGGCCCATCGCCGCGCGGGCCGTTCAGTCAGAAACGCCTCGTGGCCCGGACACCGACGACACTCCGCGAGCCACGGCGTGACGTCGTCGGGAAAGTGCCCCGTGTGCTGGCGGTGGTCGAGCGCGAACTGTTCGATCGCCCCGTTGCCCGCGTGGAGTTCGTCGAGTTCGTAGTCGAGGTTCCACTCGTGGTCGCACCGACTGCACGCGACCGTGGGCGTGTTGTCGACGCCGTTCTCCGCAACCGGATCGCTGTCGTCGGTTCGGTCGGGCATACGCGATCGTGTGCGGCCACTTGCTTTGCTCCTCCGGATCGAGTCCCGTCTCCGAGGGGTGGTCCGACCGGGTTAGGAGGGACTCGGCGTCTGGACGTGCGAGATATACCCTGCAAGATCGCTCGTCGTGAGCATGCCGATGACGCCGTCGGGCTCGCTCACGACGGGGACGTGGTGGAACCCGTGTTCGATCATCGCGTCCGCGATGTCGCGGATCGAGTCCTGTGGCGTGGCCGTCACGACGTCCGTGCTCATGTATCGCTCCACCGTGGTCTCGGCCTTCGGGTGGCTCTCGGCGACGATCCCGACGTAATCGGTGGTGGTGACGATCCCCAGGAGCTGGTTGTCCCCGTCGACCACGAGGACCGAGCCGATCTCGTTGTCGAGCATCGTCTCCGCCACCTCCTCGACGAGCGTGTCCGGACTGACTGTGTACAGGTCAGTCGTCATGAGCTGGCCCGCGAAAATATCGTCCATGATCGTTACCGACACGGCTGACTCATAAGCGTTCACCCGAAGGCCCCATCGCGATCGACCCGCGTTGTCGTCGGAGTCCAGTTTCTGACCAGCTCTCCGGCGAGACGGCGGGGAAACTATTATATTGTGCCCATCCTCACTCTTGAGATGGGAATGGATGAACTGGCGACCGACGAGCGCGGGCGCATCACGATCCCGAAGGAACTCCGCGAACGGTTCGGCGAGCGCTATCGTCTGGTCGAACTCCGAGATGGGATCAAACTCCTCCCGCAACCCGAGGACCCAGTGAGAACCCTCCGCGAGGCGGCGAGCGAGGAGTTCAAGCAGGCGTCGATGGACGAACTCCGCGACGCCGGGCTCGACGAGGCCCACGACCAGACGGACGAGCATGTACGCTGACGTCGACTTCTGGGTCGCCCTCCTGAAGGACGACGACTGGTTGGCCGAGCGCGCCGAACGATACCTCGAAACCCACCGCGGTGAACTCGAAGTCTCGCTCGTGACGTTCGTCGAACTGTTCCTCATCGAGGAGCGATACGGCTTCGACCGCGACCAAGCCGTCCTCGCCATCCTCGAACTGGCCGAGACGAACGCCGACGTGGACGTTGTGTTCCAGGCATCGGAGTACATCGACGAGGGGCTGAACACGTTCGACGCGTTCCACGCGGCGCTCGCGGGTGACGCGATCCTATCGAGCGACCAAGCGTTCGATGACATCGGTATCGAACGGCTTGCACTCGAAACTGAGGAATAGTGCCAGAAAGAAGTCCGAGAGCGGACTTCTATCGAATGTCGCTCAGAGGTGGCGACTTAGCTTGTCGATCACGTCGAGCAGTAGTTTCACCCGTCTGAGGTACCTCCAGACGGGGGATTCATCGTTCGGGTCTCGTGGGGAATGTCATTAGCTATTCCCCAATTCAGTTTCGGTGGCATGGGCATCTCTGGTTGGATTCCCGGCACACGCGAAACCTGTAGGCATGGGGGTTGTACAGTATTTGTACAACCCCGTTGCCATCAGATACGCGAACTTCAACCCCACAAGGGTTCGTCTGAAACTGAGACCCGTACCTGTTCAGGGAGCCTACAGTTTTGAAACGGCTGTCATTTTCAGTCCGCTTTGTTTGATCCAACGGCGGGAGGCAAATTGGCTGGTGGCCCACCGGCTAACCGCTCGCGGTCGTGTTCCGCGCCGAAGTCGTGGTTCGGTCCGACCGCGACGATCCGTTTCGGGTTCAGGTCCGTGTGGGTCTCGTAGTAGTGCTCGGTGATGTGGTCCATGTTCACCGTTGCGGCCACGCCGGGCAGCTGGTAGAGCTCCTTCAGGTAGTTCCAGAGGTTTGGATACTCCGCGATCTTCCTGACGTTGCATTTGAAGTGGGTATGATACACGTCGTCGAACCGGATCAGCGTGGTGAACATGCAGACGTCGGCCTCGGTGAGCGAATCGCCACAGAGATAGCGCTGGTCGTCGAGCACGGCCTCCCAGTGATCGAGCGCGTCGAACAGTTCGGACACGGCGTTCTCGTAGGCGTCCTGGGTGCCGGCGAAGCCCGCGCGATAGACCCCGTTGTTGATCGGCTCGTAGATCGCGTCGATGGTTTCGTCGATCTCGTCGCGCTTGCCTTCCGGGTAGAGCGTCGCGTCGTTCGCGAACTCCTCGAAGGCGGTGTCGAGCATCCGCACGATCTCCTCGGATTCGTTGTTGACGATCGTTCCTTCCTGTGTATCCCAGAGCACGGGCACCGTCACGCGGCCGGTAACCTCGGGATCGGCTGCGACGTACGCCTCCCGGAGGTAGTCGAACCCGTTCACGGTGTCGGGGGTCGCGCCCTCGCGCTCGGGGGTGAACTGCCAGCCGTCCTCGTCCCGGTAGGGGTCGACCACGTCGACCGAGATCACGTCTTCGAGCCCGCGCAGCGCACGCGTCACGAGCGTCCGGTGGGCCCACGGGCAGGCCAGCGAGACGTAGAGGTGATAGCGTCCCGCCTCTGCCGGGAACTCGGCGTCGGGATCCGCCTCGATCCAGTTCCGGAAGCTCGTCTCCTGTCTATCGAACTCGCCGTCGTCGTCCGTGGATTCGTAGGCGTCCGTCACCCACTCGCCGTCGATGAGCTGGTTCACGATGGAAGAAGGCGCTCCGTGCTCAAAGCCCCGTCGCCGACGTGTGCGGGCAGCACACGCTGGCTTCGAAGGCTTTATTCGCCCCCTCGGCCTCGGGTCGGCAAGACCATGGCCGAGAAACCTGCCTCGATGTATCGGGAGATCTCGAAGCCCCCCTACACCCGCAAGGAGTACATCACCGGGATCCCCGGCTCGAAGATCGCACAGCACAAGATGGGCGACATCCGGGCCGATCCGGAGGACTACCCCGTCCAGATCAGCCTCTCGGTCGAGGAGGAGCTCCAGCTCCGCCACGGCGCGCTGGAGTCCTCGCGGCTGTCGGCCAACCGCCACCTGCTGAAGAACCTCGGGGAGGGCAACTACAAGATGATCCTCCGGAAGTTCCCCCACCACGTTCTCCGGGAGAACAAGCAGGCGACGGGCGCGGGCGCGGACCGTGTTTCCGACGGGATGCGCCAGGCGTTCGGCAAGCCCGTCGGCACCGCCGCGCGGGTCGACGCGGGCGAGCGCATCTTCACGATCTGGTGTGACGTCGACCAGGCTGACGTCGCGAAGGAAGCGCTCCGGCGCGCGTACAACAAGATCGGCTCGCCGTGTGACGTCACCGTCGAGCGCGGCGAGGAACTCCTCGTCGCCTGAGCACTCCCCGAATCGTCCGCTTTTCGAACGCTTTTCGTTCCGGCCGCCGTCGATCCGCCATGCTGAGCCTCGCGGTCGCCACACGAGAGGAGACCTTCGAGCGGATGGGCGATCCGCTGGCCGATCGCGGGATCGACGCCCGACACGTCCAGTGCGAAGAGCGAACGACGCACCTTACCGATCCGCCCACCGAGTTCGACGGGTTCGACGTGGGGTTCGTCCATCCCTCGCGGATCATGGAGGGCGGGGTCGCCGACGCGCTGCTCGACGTGCCGTGGGTCAACGATCGCGAGGCCATCCTCACGTCCCGGAACAAGGCCGACGTCATCGCGCGGCTGGCTCGCGCCGGCCTCCCGGTCCCCGACACGGTGCTGGTCTCGAACCCCGTCGACGACGCCGAACTGGAGGCCGTCTTCGAGCGGTTCGATCCGCCGGTGGTGGTGAAACCGAACTCCACGACGCGCGGGACCGGGGTCGTGAAGGTCGGCGATCTCGATTCCTTTCTCGGAGTCGCGGACTACCTCGCGCTGGTGCATGACTACCAGGCGACCGGCGATCGGTCCTTCCTCGTCCAAGAGTACGTCCCGGACGCGAAGGACTACCGCGCGATGTGCATCGACGGCGAGTACGTCGGCGCGGTCGAGCGGCGGCTGCCCGACCCTGCACGCTCCGTGGGCCGCTGGAAGCACAACGTCCATCGTGGGGCCGAGGCCGAGGGCGTTGATCTCGCCGACGATCTCCGTGATCTCGCCGAGCGCACCGCCGAGAAGTTGGGGATTCCGTGGCTCGGGGTCGATCTGCTCGTGACCGACGATCGGGCGGTAGTTTCCGAAACCAACGCCCGGCCGACGATCGACGACGAGACGAAGTACGAACCCGACTTTTACGACGATCTCGCAGCGCTCATTGAGGGCCAGGTGTGACTGGCGGTGCGGCTGCGGCGGAGCGGTGCGGGCCTGGCGGATGAAGGGCGAGGCGCGCGAGCGAAGCGAGCAGCGACCGTAGGGAGCGCGCGCCGAGGGCTTCGGCGGTGCTGTGCGGTTGCGGAGAGCATCAGCAGTTGTACCGCGAACGAGGCCGAAGGCCGAGTGAGCGGGTGTTTTTAGCGTAGATTTTTGCGAGGAGTGGTGCCCGCAGCGCGGCGAAGCCGCGCGAGGACACCCGACGAAGTAAAAAGGTACGGCTTACAGATCGATGTCCGCGGAGGCGTCGGTCCGCTCGAAGACGACTTCGAGGATCCCGTTGTTGTAGGTCGCGTTCGCGGAGCGTTCGTCGACGCGAACCGGAAGCTGGACGCGCTCGGTGGTCTCGCGGCGGTCGCTGGCGGCGTCGATCGTGAGCCGCTGGCCGTCGCAGGTGAGATCGATGGCGTCTTTATCGACTCCGGGGAGATCCGCGACGACGCGCACGCGATCCTCGTCCTCGTAGACGCTGACGTGGGGATCGCTGCCGACGGTGTCGGTCTGGATGTTGACGTCGCCGCCGACCATGTCGTTCATCATCCGTTCGATCTCGTCGAAGATGTCCCCGAAGGGATCGCGATCGTCGCGGTCGTCCGGGCGCATAGATGGCTAGAGGACTGGACGGGACAAAAGGGTTCGCGTCAGAAACCCATGCCGAGCGCGTCGTCGGTGGTGGCGACACTCTCTGCGGCGTCGGCGGTGCCCGCCACCGCGCGGATCGCGTCGACGTTCTCGGGCACGACGTCGGATTCCTGGTGGATGGCCTGGAACAGGTAGAGATCGTCGTCCTCGACGGTGATCGACTCGCCCCAGATGCAGTTCTCCCAGAGGTCGCCCCGCGGTCGGTCGGCGTCGAGCGCGAACTCCTTCAGCGCGCCAGCGCCGTCGATGTCCAGGCGCTCCGGGATCACGAACAGCCGGGACTCGTCGTGGAGGAGGTCACGGACTTCGTCGGCGCTCGCGTCGGATTCGAGCGTGACGTTGATCGAGTGGGTGTGCATCAGCGTCGCCGGGACTTTCAGCCCCAAGGTATCGATCGCGAGGTCGGGGAAGATCGTCTTGACGTCGGGACCGTGGTGGGAGGGCAGGGTTCGCGGGTTCGGCAGGATGTCGTTGATCGGGCCGCGTCCGCTCTGGGCGGGATCGCCACCGCGTCGGACGAGCGTCGCGCGCACCTTCTCGATGCCGTACTCCGCTTCGAGCGGTGCGACCAGCCGCGAGAGACCCGTGGTGTTACACGAGACCACGCGGACGTGATCGGCTCCGGCGGCGTCGGCGTAGTTCGCGCGGGCGTTGAAGCTCGTATCCACGAGATCCGCATCCTCGCCGCCCTGGTAGAGCGCGGGCGTGTCGTGTTCTTCGTAGAGTGACTTGTTCTCCGCACCGATCCCCGACGGCGTGGCGTCGACCATCACGTCCGCCGCCTCGACCAACTCCTCGACCATCCCGGCGAGATCGATCCCCGCCTCCGCGAACTGATCGGCGCGCTCCTCGATCGCGGCGTAGAGCGGATAGCCCTTCGCGACCGCGCGCTCGGCCTCGAAGTTCGGGCGGGTTTTCGCCACTCCTTCGACATCCATGTCCGGCTGGGCACGGACCGCGTCCGCGACGCGCTTGCCGATGGTGCCGTAGCCGTTGACCCCGACGGTGAGCATACTGGTCCTGCTCGGGCGAGGCGAATAATCGTTTCGAGGTGGGCCGAAAGCCTAACGCGGCGCGGTCCCGTGTGTCGGGCATGAGTCGGGGATCAGGAGGGGGAGAGGGCGAGGCATCGCTCGAAACGGCGGCCGAGACCGCCGTCAACCAGTGTCTCGCACTCAGACCGAAC
This sequence comes from Halococcus agarilyticus, assembly GCF_000334895.1. Taxonomy (NCBI): domain Archaea; kingdom Methanobacteriati; phylum Methanobacteriota; class Halobacteria; order Halobacteriales; family Halococcaceae; genus Halococcus; species Halococcus agarilyticus. Next base: position 136,356 of record NZ_BAFM01000007.1, read on the forward strand.
GAGTCGTGTGCGGTGGTCACCGACGACGAGCGCCGCGCGATCGGGGAGGCGCTGTACGACGCCGCGAGCGATCTGACCGCGGACAGCGTGCTCGCGTGTTACCCGCCGGGCGAACAGCACGGCACCGAACCGCCCGCGCCCGTCGCCGCCGCGATGCGGGGGGCCGACGTCGTGCTCTGCCCGACGACGAAGAGCTTGAGTCACACGCGGGCGCGCTCGCGAGCAAACGAGGTCGGCGCGCGGGTCGCCACTCTCCCGGGAATCACCGAGGACGTCTTTCGGACGGGGCTCGACACCGACTACCGCGAGATCGAGCGGTGCTGCGAGGAGATCCACGAGGTGGTCGCCGACGCGACCGAGATCCGGGTGACCTCGCCGGCGGGCACCGACATCACCTTCGAGCCAGGCGACCGACCGTGGCTCACCGACACCGGGATCGTCCACGAGCCGGGCGCGATGTCGAACCTGCCCGCGGGCGAGGTGTTCGTCAGCCCCGAATCCGCCGACGGAACGTACGTCGTCGACGGCACGATGATGCCCCACGGCCTGCTCGATCGCGACCTCGAATTCGCGGTCGAGGACGGCTCCATCACCGATATCTCCGACGACGAGATCCGCGATCAGATCGAGAGCGCGGCCGAGGAGGTGGGCGACGACGCCTACAACCTCGCTGAACTCGGCATCGGGACCAATCTCGCCGTCACGGAGCTCGTGGGGTCGGTCTTGCTCGACGAGAAGGCCGCTGGGACTGTGCATATCGCGATCGGCGACGACCACGGCATCGGCGGCGACGTCGAAGCGCCGCTCCATCTCGACGGGATCCTCCGCGAGCCGACCGTGTATGCGGATGGGGAGGTCATAGACCTCCCGTCAGTCGAACGGTAGCACCGTGAGACGGCGCGGAAGTGGAACTTCCGCGATAGTGCGAGCGGCGAAGCCGCGAGCAGGGGAGGTCTCGACCCGGGACGTGAGCCCGTACGCCGCTTCCACGGGCGATCGCGCCCGAGCGAACGCTTTTCGCCAGTCGGATCGAAACCGTCGCCGTGGACACCAGCAGACAGCTCTACGACGTCGAGGCGACGGGCCGTCAGCGCGGCGTCTACGACGACATCAAGCGGACCTTCCGTGCGCCGATCGTCAACTGGATCTTCCGAACGACGATGGCGAACGCTCCGCACTTCCTCCGGTACGCCTGGGGACAGCTGAAGCCGCTGTTCGATACCCGGGCGTTCGCTCGGTATTCGGTCGCGTACCGTGATGCGGTCCTCACGGAACTCGAAGACGCGACCGGGATCCCGACCTACCGGCGCTCGACGGTCGACGTCGCCCCGGCGGAGTACGACGCGCTTCGGGGGCAGCTGGCCACCTTCGACGTCGTCGCGCCGCGGCTCGTGTTCCTCTTCGAGACGATGGATCGCGCGCTCCACGACGGAGCCGTCGGCACCGACCCGGGAGCGACGCGCGCAGCGACGGCTCCGTTCCCCGCGTGGCTGGACGCCGATCGCGGTCGTCCCCCGACGATGATCGCCGCGGGCGCGGTTCCCGACGATCTCGACGAAACCGTCTCGTCGATCCAGTCGTTTCACGGTCTCGGCGACGATCTACCGAGCATCTACCGCTGTCTCGCCCAGTGGCCCACGGTTCTCGACGCCGCGTGGGCCGACCTCGGACCGTTCTTCGAGTCCGACGGGTTCGATCGAGCCCGCGAAACCACGGCGGAGCTGACGGCGACGCTCGTCGAGTCGACACCCTACACGCCCCGCCTCGCGCCCGAAGACCTGCGAAGCGCGGGGTTCGACGATGACACGATCGAGGAGATGCAGACGCTGTTTCGCGAGTTCAACACCGGGGCCGTCGAGAGCGTCCTACCGACGCTGCCGGTCTACGCGGCGACGGTCGACGCGGAGGGAGTTCGCAACCCGCTCTGAGCCGGGGACCGTCGGGCAGACACGGTTTGTGGAAACGGCGGGCCCGCCTGACGGGACGTGACACCGTTTTGTACCCGTCCCCCCCACGTTCCCCCGATGGAGAAAGTCAGTATCGACGATGTCGACCCCGTCATCCAGCCCGCGGCGATCATGCGGCCGCTGACCGAGGCGCTCGGGACGACCGACGTCGCGATCAACTACTACGAGCTCGAACCGGGCGACAGCTTCGCCTACGGCTACCACGTCCACGAGATTCAGGAGGAGGTGTTCTGCGTGCTCTCCGGAACGGCGACGTTCGAAACCGAAACCGGGTCGGTTCCGGTCGCAGCGGGCGAGGTCGTCCGGTTTCCGCCCGGGGAGTACCAGCGCGGTGTCAACGAAGGTGACGAGCGGGTCACCGCGCTCGCACTCGGGGCTCCCCTCGAGTACGGCGAACAGACCATGCTCCGCGAGTGTGCGACCTGTGGCGAGCGGACCTCACACCGGATCACGTCGGCGGCGGACGGAGATGCTCGCGTCACCCTCTGTGATCTGTGTGGAACCGAAACCGGCCGATGGACGCTGTGAGTGCCGCTCGACCCCGACCGCCGCCGAACCGGGCCCGACGACCGGCCCGCCACACCGGACGCTTTTACACATCCACGGAGTAGCGGTAGACATGAGCGAAGCTACAGAGCGCGTCGCGGTCGCCTGTCCGTCGTGTTCGCCCGCAGAGCCGGTCGTCCACGAAGTGCTGAAACCGGGCGGCCAGACCACCGTTCGCTGCACCGAGTGCGGCCACACCCACAAGACGAAGATCGAGGAACCCGACACCGTCGAGTGCGACGTGATCGTCTCCCAGGACGGCGAATCGTTTTCCACGGCGACCGACGTCCCAGCGGGCGAGTCGCTCACCGCGGGCGAGGAGTTCGTCCTCGACACGCCCGAGGCCCTTCTCACAGTCAGAATCACCAGCCTCGAAGTCGGCGACGACCAGCGCTCCGAGAGCGCCGTCGCCGAGGACGTCGACACCATCTGGACCCGCGTCGTCGGGAACGTCGGCGTCGACGTCACGCTCAACCCCTCGGATGGGGACGACGAGACCCGGAGCATCGAACTCAGAGTGCCGGGCGATTACGAGTTCACGGTCGGCGAGCGCGAGGACCTCGCCGACGAGGCCTTCACCGTGAAGGGGATCCACCTCCGGGCGGACGCGACGGGCTACGGGTTCGACCGACTCGACCACGACGAGGACATGGCGTTCGCGAAGGACGTCGACCGGCTCTACGCCGACGACGAGTCCTCGGGCGCGTGGTCGGTCTGGTGAGATGAGCGACTCCACGGCACGGCGCGAACAGCTCGTCGATCGCCTCCAAGAACAGGGACGGATCGAGCGCGAGACGACCCGCGAGGCACTCCGTCGCGTGCCGCGCCACGAGTTCGTGCCCGCCGCCCGACGAGGCGACGCCTACGCCGACCGGCCGCTCCCGATCGGCGAGGACCAGACCATCAGCGCGCCGCACATGGTCGCGATGATGACCGACCTGCTCGAACTCGACCATGGGGACCGTGTGCTCGAAATCGGCACCGGGTGTGGGTATCACGCCGCCGTCACCGCCGCGGTCGTCGGGGCCGTCGACGGGACCGGCGACGGTGACGATCCCAACCGCGCGACGACCGGCGACACCGACGGCGAGCGCGGCGCGGTCTACAGCGTCGAGTTCCACGACTCGCTCGCCGCGGCCGCCCGCGAACGTCTCGACAGGTTGGGATACGACGTCGCGGTGCGGGCCGGCGACGGCCACGAGGGCTGGCCGGATGGCGCGCCCTACGACGCCGCCTACCTCACCTGTGCTGCGGCCGAACTCCCCGAGAAGGTGATCGAACAGGTGGGGCCCGGCGGCCGGATCGTCGCCCCCATCGGCCGGGGGCGACAGACGCTCGTGCGCGCGACCCGGCGGCCCGACGGCGGTCTCGATCGCGAGCGCCACGGCGGCGTGCGGTTCGTCCCGATGCGATCGGCGTGACCCCTCTCGGGGCCGTGAGGTATAACCCGACGACTGGCGTTCGTCCGGCATGAAGATCGGTGGGATCCACGACGGCACGCTCTACTGCACCCGGGGTCTCGACGTCGGTGTCTGGGACGAACGCAGCGGGTTCCGTCGCCGGGGAACGCTCCCGAACCCCGCGGCGGGGTTCGAGCGGCTCTCGTTCGACGTTCGAAACCGTCGGCTGCCGAAGCGGCTGCTCGAACCCGTCACCGGAACGTACACTACCACGAACCTGTGGCCGCTCGACGACGAGCGCCTGGTCGCCACGGTCTCGCGGTGGCTGTTCGTTTCGGCCGACGGTGGCCGCTCGTGGGAGCTCGTCCGCGAACTCCCCGAATCCTCGGGAATGATGGGCGTGCTGCCGACCTCCCTCTGTGAACACGACGACCGACTCTATCTCGCCGAGTACCCGCTCGGCGACGAACCCGCGCGGGTGCTGGTGAGCGACGATCACGGGGAGACGTGGGGCGATTTCGTCGAGCACTCGGACGTCCGGCACTTCCACGGCCTGTTCTCCGATCCGTACGCCGGCCGGCTCTGGGGGACCACCGGCGACACCGACGCCGAGAGCGCGATCGGCGTGTTCGAAGATGGCGGATTCGAGCCCGTGGGTCGCGGGAGTCAGCGCTGGCGCGCGGTCCAGCTCGCCTTCACCTCCGACGCGATCTACTGGGGCGAGGACTGCTCGTACACCGACGGGGTCGAGATCTGCCGGCTCCCGCGCGACCGGCTCGACGACGAAACGCCCGAACCCGACGTCGTCGGGACGACCGACGGCCCGATCTACTACGCCGAGACGCTGTCGACCGCCGACACCGACTGGCTCGTGATTTCGACAACCGCGACGCCCGAGGTCGACAGCACCGCGCCGGGCGTGACCCAGAAAGCCCACCACGAGCGACCGGCGCGGGTGCTCGCCGCCCCGGCCGACTCGGGCTACGAGACCTGGTACGAGCTCTACGCCGTCGACCGGAAGCCCGCCGTCGGCGGGTACGTCGATCCGGTCCCCGAGTCGAACGGCTATCTCTTTATGACGACCGACCCCGAGATGGGTCTCGTGATCAACCCCTACAACACCTCGCGGGCGAGCGGCGACGTCGTCACCGTCCCTCCCGAGACGTTCGCGGAGCGGGCGTTCGCCCCCTACGTCGGTCCCGAACCGAACACGAGCACGCAGCAGTCCTCCCGCGCATGAGAGTCGGTGTCCTCGCGAACCCCATGCTGACGCGGTTCGAGGAGCGCGCGCTCGACCGCGTCGCCGGGCTCGACGGCGTGACGATCGAGCGCGTCACCGTCGATGCCTCGGTTCGCGACGAGTCGTCGTCGCTCGCGGCCGGGGCCGACGTGGTGAACCAGGGCAAGACCGTCTCGCTCACGGACCTCGAACTGTTCGTCGACGTCGTCCGCGAGAGCGGACTGAAGGCGTTCATCTACGCCGACGAGAAGCTCGGCTGGCTCCTGTTCGACGAGACCAGCCAGATGGAGTGGCTTCGCTCACGGCCGGTCGAGGAGGTCGACTGCCTCGCCGACGCCACGATCGTGGACTGCGAGCCGGTCCCGGCGGGCGGGGCGTGGAACACCCTGCCCGACGACGAGACCGACGAGATCGCCCGGACCTGCGACGTCGTGATCCGGTTCGGGTTTGGACTCCTCAAGGGCCCGATCCTCGAAGCCCCGAAACACGGTGTCCTGAGCGCCCATACGACCGACATCCGGGAGTATCGCGGGATGGGACCGAAGGTGTCGTACCTGAACGACGACCCGACGGTGAGCGTCACGCTCCAGCAGCTCTCCGAGACCATCGACGGCGGGCGCATCGTCGAGATCCTCTCACGGGAGCTCCCCCCGAACCCCACCCTCGACGACGTCTGGGACGCGGTCTACGGCATCCAGACCGAGCTGTTCGCTGCCGGGATCGCGAACCTCCGGGACGACTCGTTCGAGCCGTGGCAGCCCGACGAACTCGGGCCGTACTACCCCCACAGCCTCCAGCAGCGAAACCCACGGTTCGTCTCGCGGCTCCTCGCGAGGAACAACTGGCGACGCCTCCGGAAGCGACTTCCGTAGGTTGACACCTCCTCGACGACCGAAGACCGCCGTCGACGGAGTGGCGGTCGATCCACACCTCGCCGTTGGTCCGGCCGTGATCCGACCCTGACGACGCTGCCGCGCAGTTCAAGACGGTCGGGGGCGGATTTCGGATATGGACGCCGCGACGCTCCGCGACGACATGGTCGCGGGCCTCGAACACGAGAGCAAGGCGGTGATCGACAGCGAGCGGGTGAGCGCCGCGATGCGGGCGGTCCCCCGCCACGAGTTCGTGGACGAGGCGGCCGCGTACGCCGATCGCTCGCTCGATCACGCGGGCACGCGCGTGCTCGCGCCGAGCACCGCCGCACGGCTCCTCGAAGCGCTCGCCCCCGAGCCGGACGATCGGGTGCTGGTGGTCGGTGCGGGCGTCGGCTACACCGCCGCAGTCTGTGCCGAGATCGCGGGCGAATCGAACGTCAACGCGGTCGACATCGCGCGCCGGCTCGTGCTCGACGCCCGCCGAAACCTCGACCGAGCCAACTACGGCGGCGTCTTCGTCGACCGGCGCGACGGCGCACACGGCCTCGCGACGTACGCCCCGTTCGATCGGATCCTCGTCGAGGCGAGCGCGGTCCGCCCGCCGCCCGCGCTCGTCGATCAGCTCGCCGCCGACGGGCGGCTCGTCCTCCCGCTCGGCGCGCACGATCAGGCGCTCGCCGCGGTCGAGGACGGCCGGGTCATCGAACGGTTCGGACCGACGTCGTTCGCCCCGCTGCTCGTCGCGGGCGAACAGACGGACGCCGTCGAGCGAAATCGGACCTACCGGGAGGACCGCGAGCGCGCCGAACGCGTCGCGCAGCGCCGCCACGGCTGGGAGCACGACTGGATCGACTGGGAGGGGGGATAGTGCCGGTTCGCGCTCCCACCTGCCTGGTGCGAGCTGCCGTCCTCCGTCCCGTGCGCCATCGGTATCGTTATACACCGCGGCGTCGCGCCTGCGTACCGTGACCGGGATATTCGGCGGCTCCGTTACCGAAACGGCGCTCCAGGACCTCGGGGAGGCACTCCACGACGAGCCGTGGTACGGGCACGAGCGCCTCGGGACCGACGGCCACAGGCTCGGCCTGCGCCACCACGGCGACCGCGATCCGGGGGGCCACCTGACGTACGAGGCGGGTGCGCGCGCCGCCGTCGTCCACGGCGCGATCACGAACCGTGAGGCGCTCGGACTGACCACGGACGAGCTGTTCGAATCGTTCCTCGATTCGCCGACGGAACTCCTCTCGCGGCTCGACGGGCCGTTCGTGATCGCCGGTGTCGACGCCGACGCGGACCGGGTCGTCGTCGCGACCGACCGGCTCGGCGCGCGGCCGTGTTACTACCACGCCGACGAGGGGCTCGCGTTCACCTCCAGCCTCGGGGCGCTGCTCACGCGGGTCGACGACCCGACGCTCGACGAGGGGGCGGTCGCCGACATGCTGCTGATGGGCTACGTCTGGGGCGAGAAGACGCTCGTCGAGGAGGTCACGGCCCTCCCGCCGGCGACGGTGCTCGACTATTCCGAGGGAACCCTCTCGACCGAACGCTACTGGTCGCCCTCGTTCGACGCGCTCCCCGACGACGGCTACCTCCCCGGACTCGTCGAGCAGTACCGATCGATCATCGACGACGCTGCGGGAACGATGGACGGCTCGGTGGGACTGTGGCTCTCGGGCGGACTCGACAGCCGGACGATGGCCGCCGAACTCGACCGCCACGCCAGTGGGTTCGACGACCTCGCGGCGTACACCTACGACGCCAACCCGCGGGGTGGCGGCAACCCGGAGCTCGCCGGCGAGGTCGCCGCCCACCTCGACGTCGATCTCGACACCGTGGAGCTGACCCCCGATCTGTTCCTCGACCGGCTCGGCGAGGCGGTCGACCTCACCGACGGGATGCTCCGGTGGTCCTCGTTCATCAACCTCCTGTCGACCTATTCGCTCCCCGACGATCACGCCGACGTCCTCCTCGAAGGCGCGGGCCAGGGTGAGCTGATGGGTCACCACCTGCGCCGGTATCACTTCACGGGGACCGACTCCCCGATCGAGTCGATGTACTGGAGCGAGGCGATGGTCGATCGCGACACCGTCGCGACGCTGCTCGCCACCGACGCCGAGCCGCTCCAGTCGTTCGTCGACACGGCCGAAGCCAGCGACGCCTCACACAAGGGGACCATCCTCGACGCCCACTTCGCCAACTACTACTCCCGGATGACGTTCGCGAGCAACGCGATCCCGCGGAGTCAGGCCGGGACACGCGTCCCGTTCGCCGACCGCGAGTTCCTCGAGTACGTCGCACGGCTCCCGCTGAAACACCGGATGCGGACGGTCCCGCTCACGCGGGGCACGATCCCCTACGGCGTCACCCGGACCAAACTCGCCCTGACGCGCGCGCTCGATTCCGACCTCGCGGCCATCCGCTACGAGCGCACCGGCGTCGCGCCGAAGCGACCGTTTCCCGTGCACGTCGCCGGCTTCCTCACCACGACCGCGGCGGCACGCCTCGGCCGACGGACCACCTACGGCGGTCGGAGCGTCCCCGACATGTGGTATCGCAACCAGCCCGCAGTCCGGGAGTTCTTCGACGACCTGCTCGACAGCGCGTGCGAGCGATCGGTGTTCGACGGCGAGGCGATCCGACGGCTCCGGCGCGAACACCTCGCGGACGAGGCGAACCACATGATCACGTCGCTCGCGGCGATCACGACGCTCGAACTCTGGCTCCAGCGAAACGTCGACTGAGGCCGTCGTTCCGACGAACGTGGCACCGTGATCCCTCGATCGCATCCGTGGAATCCCGTGCCGAACGGCCCGCAAACGTTGATCACAACCAACAGATAACTTTATGTGTCACCCCTCTATTGAATCGGAGCGAAGATGAATGGAGGAAAGCGTGTACGGCGATCCGGCGGCAACTGACCCGGCAGCGGAACGCGGCGCAGGCCGGCCTGCGATGGGGCACACGGCGGTCGCACGCCCGGTCGTGAGATCGGTATCGACGGTCACGGCGGCGCACACGGCCGCGATCGTCGGGGGGAGGGGGACGGACACGCTCCGTGCCTCGCGATCCGTCGAGCGGTCCGGGGGGACGCGTACGGGTTCGACGAGCGACGCACGAGTACTGCTCGCTCCGGGACGAAGCGACGACTGAACGCGGTTCGAAGCCAACCTCGGTCCGGGATCGCTGGGTGCTCCGAGCGACGACGCGCGTCGTGGAGCGCCGACGACCCGGATCGTCACGAACAACACCAGTGATGCCACGCAACGACGACGACGAACGCGGACGGAACAGCACCGACACGGTCGAACGGAACAGCACCGACGCAACTCGACGGAACGACGGAGGTCGCAGCGGCCTCTCGATCGGCCGGCGATCGTACCTGATGGCCGCGGGAGCCACCGTCGGATCGATCGGCCTGGCCTCGGGAAGGGCAGCGGCAGCGTCGTTCGAGCGTTGGGGGATCAGGTTCAAGCGGACGGTGGACATGGTGGCGGACGCGGGGTGTGACCCGACGGGCGAGGAGCCGTGTGACGCGAAGATCCGGGCGGCCGCCGACGACTACACCCTGCTGAAGTTCCCGCCCGGCGAGTACCAGATCACCAGCAAGACGGTGGTGCTCGGCAAGACGAACCTCGGCTTCCTGGGGGAGGGGGATGCGCGATTCAGGGTGCCGACGAACTTCAACGAGAAGGCGCTGGTGGTCGACGACGGGACGGGGCTGCTGTTCGAGGGGATCGACATCGACCAGCGAGCGGACGGGGCGACGCCCGCCCTCCATCTGGGGGCGGACGACGACCTCCGGGTGCACGACGTGGAGCTGCTGGGCCAGGGCATTCACCCGAAATCGATCCCGAAGGGTGAGCCGGGGTACTCGCCGGGGCCGGGAGCCGAGAACGGCAACCCCCACGCGCTGGATTTCTTCTATCCGATCGTGCGCTCGGCGGACGGCACCGGGTTGGTGACGGATGTGGTAGCGAACAACCACGGGCTGATGGGGACGTACAACGCGGGCAACGGCCGGAGCGGGATCTGGGTCGGCATCTCGACCGAGGGAACGATCACGTTCCGGAACTGCCGAATCGAGGAGTTCGGCTCGAACGGGACGTACACCAGCCGAACGAACGGGGTGGTGCAGTTCGAGGACGGCGTTCACCGCAACAACGACAACAACCAGCTCCGGATCGGGAGTCCAGGCAGCTACGCAAAGGGGATGATCCTCGACGTGGACGCCGAATCGAGCGGTTCGCCGAACCCGTACGGGGCGCTGAACTACCGTGGGGTGCGGATCGAGATGGGGCGGATGAACGACCGGACGGACGTGACGGTCAGGGACTGTGATATCGCGATCCGGTCGACGCCACACTCCGGCGGCGGGGTGGTGGCCGAATCGACCGCGAGCGAGTTCCGGGTGGAGAACACGCGGATCGGGATCGAGGCCGACGGCGTCCGCGGGATCCTCGCGAAGGAGCCCGACGGCGGTGGGGCGTACCCCGCGCCGGCGGAACCGCACACTGCGACCATCCGGAACACGAGCGTGACCGGAAGCGCGAACGGGAACGCGGCGATCGAACTCCGCGAACGATCGGGGTCGGTCGTCGCGAACTGCTGCATCGAAGCCGACGGCGGTGATCGCGACGGCGTCGCGTTCGTCCGTTCGAACGGCTGTGTCGTCCGGAACTCCACCATCGACACCGACGACCAACCCGTCGTCGAACGAAACGCGGAGGTCGACGTCTCCCGCGTCTCCGCCGGCGGAAGCTGTCCGGTACCGAGCGTTCCCGAATCACCGGAGCCGTCGAACCCAGGGGACTCGCCCGATTTCTCGGACGGTGCTCCCGACGACACGTTCACGATCGAAGCGGCACCCGGGACCGAGTACGAGTTCGGGGTCACCGACGAGCTGAAAAAGACCGCGGCCGCGAACGCGACGGTCGATCCGAACGACACCATCGAGGGGACGACCGCGTCGGGCCAAGTCGGCGAGGGCGGCCGGGACAGCTACGCGTTCGCGGGCGAGATCACGCGGCTGGTGCTCGACGGTGGCGCGAACCTCTACTACAACGGTGAATCCGTCGATCCGGCGAAGTACCTCGCGAACACGGTGACGATCGAGAGCGAGAGTCACGCCGAATACGAGATCGAGACGAGCGACGGGATCGCGAAGAGCGCGGCGATGGGTGCGGCCGACCCGAACGACACCGTCGAGGGAACGACCGCATCCGGCCAGGTCGGCGAGGGAGGTCGGGACAGCTTCGCGTACCCCGGCGAGATCGCGAATCTCGCTATCGACGGCGACGCCACCGTCTACCGCAACGGTGACGAAGTCGAACCGGACGAGTTCGGACTCGTCGACACGTTCACGATCGAAGCAGCACCCGAAACCGAGTACGAACTCGCGGCGAGCGAGTCGTTGGAGAAGACCACGCGCGCGAACGCGACGATCGACCCGAACGACGAGATCGAGGGGACGACCGCCTCTGGGCAGGTGGGCGAGGGCGGCCGGGACAGCTACGCGATCACGGGTGAGATCACGCGGCTGGTGCTCGACGGCGGCGCGAACCTCTACTACAACGGCGAATCCGTCGATCCGGCGAAGTACCTCGCGAACACGGTGACGATCGAGAGCGACTCACGGGTGGAGTACACGATCGAGACGAGCGACGGGATCGCGAAGAGCGCGGCGATGGGGGCGGCGGACCCGAACGATACGGTCAGCGGGAGGTCGGTGAGCGGCCAGGTCGGGGCGGGCGGCCGGGACAGTTTCGCGTATCCGGGCGAGATCACGAACCTCACCACCGACGGCAACGCCACCGTCTACCGCAACGGCGAGCGGATCGATCCCGACGAACTCGGGAGCACGGACACGTTCACGATCGAAGCGGCACCCGAAACCGAGTACGAGTTCGGGGTGGACGGCGAGCTGAAAAAGACCGCGGCCGCGAACGCGACGGTCGATCCGAACGACACCATCGAGGGGACGACCGCCTCTGGGCAGGTGGGCGAGGGCGGCCGGGACAGCTACGCGTTCGCGGGCGAGATCACGCGGCTGGTGCTCGATGGTGGCGCGAACCTCTACTACAACGGCGAGTCCGTCGATCCAGCGAAGTACCTCGCGAACACGGTGACGATCGAGAGCGAGAGTCACGCCGAATACGAGATCGAGACGAGCGACGGGATCGCGAAGAGCGCGGCGATGGGGGCGGCGGACCCGAACGACACCGTCGAGGAGACGACCGCATCCGGCCAGGTCGGCGAGGGAGGTCGGGACAGCTTCGCGTATCCGGGCGAGATCACGAGTCTCGCTATCGACGGCGACGCCACCGTCTACCGCAACGGCGAGGTCCTCGCGGACCCGGGTGGCACGTTCTCGAAGCAGACCGACCTGCCCGTCTTCGGCCGACTCTCGGGGTAGTCGAGGGTTCCGGCGCCGAACCCGTCGGCGACAGTTCCCGTCGATCGGCCCGATCCGTTGAGGGCCCAGAGAAGTTCCACGTCGCCGCCTCGAAGAGCGACGACGATCGAACTCCGATCGACCGCAGCGAGCGTCCGACCTGGTGCACCGAGCGGGTATCTCACCGGCTGACCGCTCCCGATTACTCCGGGCGGAGTCCCACAGGAATCGCCACGACCCGGATCGTCGAGCGGTTCACGAGCGAGAAGACCGAGCGACCGATCTCGCGAACGGAGTGCCGTGGAAACACTTCACACTCGCGCGCCACGGTTCGACCGAACGATAATTTCGGGCTTACTGAGACATATTTATAGCGTCTCGAACGTGAACAGCCAGCAACTTCCGACCAATGGATAGTAAACGTAGGTAACTAGCCAGAAGGGGTATTTTACGAATGCCTAATGAACAGGTGATGCCGCGCAACGGAGCACGAGGTAGTAGCGATAGCACAGCCGAAAGTACTCGAACCAACCGCCGTACGTACCTGAAGGCCGCCGGAGCGACCGTCGCGTCGGTGCCGCTGCTCGCTGGGGAGGGGGCAGCGGCGACGTCGCGTCACGGGATCAGCTTCGACAACGTGGTCGACATGGTCGACGACGCCGGCTGCGACCCGAACGGCAATCAGGCGTGTGACGGCAAGCTGCAGTCGGCCGCTGGCAGCAACACGCTGCTCAAGTTCCCGTCGGGGACCTACAAGTTCACCGGCCGGAACGTCCTGAACGGCAACAGCAACTTCGGTATCGTCGGGGAGGGCGACGTCACGTTCACCGTCCCCGAGGACTTCAACGAGCAGCTGTTGACCATCAACTTCGGCACCGGTCTCCTCGTCGAGAACATCACGATCGATCAGAGCGGGGCGACGCCGAACCTCCAGTTCGCGCCGAACGACAACCTCGAGGTCCACGACGTCACGATGACCGGGCGGGGGATCGACTCCGCCACGGGCAACAACGCACAGAACGCGCTCAACCCGATGGTCCGGTCGTCGGGCGGTGAGGGGATCCTCCAGAACGTCGTTCTTCACAACGAGGGTCGGATGGGGGCGTACTCGCGAACCGGCGTCTGGATCGGCCAGACGAACAAGGGGACGATCACCCTCCGGAACTGCAACGTCGAGGGCTTTTCGGGCAACGGCGTCTACGGCAGCCGGACCCCGGGTGTCGTCCAGGTCGAGGGCGGAACCTACAAGAACAACGACCTCTCGCAGATCCGGATCGGCAGCTCCGGCAGCTACGTCGACGGCGCGACGGCCGAAACCGACCTCTCGGACAGCCGCTCGCCGAACCCCGGCGAGATGCTGAACGGGTCGGGGATCCGTCTCGAAAGCGATCGTGGCGGCTCGGGTGCGGAGATCCGCAACTGCGACGTCCGCGTCGGTCCCAACGTCAACGCCGACGGTGGGATCCAGATCTTCGGGAACTACGGGAACTTCACCATCGAGAACACCCGCGTCGAGTACAACCCCCAGGGGTACTCGATCCGCGCGAAGTCCCCCAACGGGTCGGGCGACGTGGGCGGCACGTTCCGGAACGTGAGCGTCACCGGTGACGCCTCCGGCTGGGTCGGCGTGCTGATCGAGGATCGGCCGAACACCACGGTCGAGAACTGCTGCATCCAGCAGACCGGCGGCGGTCGCACCGGCCTCGCGCTGCACAACTGTGACGGCAGCCGGGTGGCGGATACGACGATCAACGCGAGCGCACAGGCGCTCCGTGTCCGCAACGGCAACGTGAACGCCAGCAACATTCGGGAGAGCGGCACCTGTCCCGCGCCGAACCTCGGCTCGTCGAGCTACTCCGGTGGGTCGTCCGATTCCGACGACTCCTCGTCGGACGGCGGCTCGTCGTCGGACGATTCCTCGGCCGGTTCTTCGAGCGGCAGTTCCGACGACTCCTCGTCGGACAGCTCCTCGGATGATTCGTCCTCGGACGGTTCTTCGAGCGACAGTTCCAACGACTCCTCGTCGGACAGCTCCTCGGATGATTCGTCCTCGGGCGGTTCTTCGAGCGACAGTTCCGACGACTCCTCGTCGGACGGCGGCTCGTCGTCGGACGATTCCTCGGACGAATCGTCGCGTCAGGACACCGATGCCGAAAAGAACCTGCCGGAGGGAGCCGACCTCGTGATCGCGGACACCAACACCGCCGGCGATCGCATCCCCTACGAGATCGCGACGAGCGGTGGTCTCGACAAGACCGACGCTGCCGGCGCGACCAAGGACGACAACGACGACCTCTCGGGCTCCTCGGCCTCGGGTGGCGTCAACCAGTGGCGCGACAGCTACGAGTACGAGGGCGAGATCGTCGAACTCGAGGTCGACGACCGTGCGATCCTCAAGCTCGACGCGAGCGCACAGACGATCAAGGTGATCGGCAAGGAGAGCACCGGCCCGACGGACTACTCGCTCGAAGTCACCGGCCAGCTCGAACACGCCGACAGCTCCGGTGACCCGATCGCGGACGACGGTCACTCGGTCGAGGGTGGCGTCGGCAGCGCCCAGGACGTCTACAGCTACACCGGTCGGCTGCTCGAAGCCTCGGTCGAGGACTCGGTCTCGATCACCACCGAACCCGAGTCGTTCGACGGCTGAACACCCCTCCCTCGCTGCGCCCGTCGGTCAGGCTCTCCAGCAGTCGTTTCACGCTCGGCGCTTCGGTTCGATCCCGTCGTCGGCGCTCGCCGTTGTCGAGAAGATACCACGAACAAGGCTTTCGCCGCCGGTTCACTCTCCCCGAGACGCCCGGTGACGAACTGATTTTCGCCGTCCGATTCGCCTGATACCGTTTCTCGACGTCCCCTTCGCTCGCTCGTCACTCCTCGCTCGTGCCGTGTTCGAAAAAGCGCCCGAGGCGGGATTTGAACCCGCGTCACGACCGTGACAGGGTCGTATGATGGGCCACTACACCACCCGGGCGAGCGACATCAGCGACTTACCCGGATACGCCCTTAAGGGTTTCCAAACCGATCCGCCGCCCGCAGGACCCCGAAACGCTATGTCCCCCGCGGTCGTCGGTGTCGGTACGATCGAGTCAACGATTGCCGAACGGCCGGGCCTGCCCCACGGTTCGTAGCCCACGCTGGCGGCGTTGACAACGCTTAAGTCGCCCCACGGCGTAGACCCTGTAGTATCTCGTGACAGCCACTTCTCCCCCGGTCAGACACACATGGTGGACGTAGGTCAGCACACGCTCGTTCCCGAGCACACCATCGTCGAGGACGACGCCGAGATCGACGAGGTGCTCGCCGAGTACGACGTCAGGCGCACCGACCTCCCGAAGATCAAACGCACCGACCCGGCACTCCCCGACGACGCCGCCGCGGGCGACGTGATCCGGATCGTGCGGGACTCCCGAACGACGGACCAGGCGGTCGTATACCGACTCGTGGTAGAATGAACAGGCAAGACAGGCGTTCGATCTCGCGGGAGTACTTCTCCCGCGAGCGGCTCGCAGAGCATCATTTCCGGTCGTTCAACGCGTTCCTCGGCCGCGGAATGCAGCAAGTGGTCGACGAGAAGGAGACCATCGACACCGACATCGGCGACAAGGAGGGCGAGGAGCCGGTGTACGTCGAACTGGGCGACGTACGGGTCGTGACACCCCGGGTGCGAGAAGCCGACGGCAGCGAGGAACGGCTCTACCCCCAGGAGGCCAGGCTCCGGAACATCACCTACGCTGCCCCCGTCTTCATGGAGATGGCGGTCGTCGTGGGTGGCGAGGAGGAAGAAGAGCGCGTCGTCGACACCGCCGAGACCCAGATCGGGCGGCTCCCGATCATGGTCGGCTCCGACGAGTGCAACATCGCCGATGCGACCGACGAGGAGCTGATCGAACTCGGCGAGGACCCCGCCGATCCGGGTGGGTACTTCATCGTGAACGGCTCCGAGCGCGTCCTGATGACCAGCGAGGACCTCGCGCCGAACAAGATCCTCGCGGAGTACGACTCGAAGTACGGCGACGAGATCCAGGTCGCCAAGACGTTCAGCCAGCGCCGCGGCTACCGCGCGCTGGTGCTGTGCGAGCGCAACCGGGAGGGCCTGCTCGAAGTCTCGTTCCCGAGCGTCTCGGGCAGCATCAACTTCGTGACGCTCATCCGAGCGCTCGGGCTCGAATCCGACGAGGAGATCGTTCACCGCGTCTCCGACGACCCCGAGATCGTGAAGTTCATGCTCGAGAACTTGGAGGCCGCCGAGGTCCAGACCGAGGAGGCCGCGATCGAGGATCTCGGCGAACGTGTTGCGTCGGGCCAGGGCAAGAACTACCAGTTGAAGCGCGCGAACTACGTCATCGATCGGTATCTCCTGCCGCACCTCCACGAGGAGGGCGTTCCCGACGAGGAGACCCGGATCAACAAGGCGTTTTACCTCTGCCGGATGGCGGAGGCGTGCTTCGAACTCGCGCTCGGACGGCGCGAATCCGACGACAAGGATCACTACGCGAACAAGCGCCTCAAAGTGTCGGGCGACCTGATGACCGACCTGTTCCGCACGGCGCTCAACAAGCTCGCGCGCGACGTGAAGTACCAGTTGGAACGCGCGAACATGCGCAACCGACAGCTCTCGGTCAACACCGTGGTTCGGTCGGACGTGCTGACCGAGCGGCTCGAACACCCCATCGCCACCGGCAACTGGGTCGGTGGTCGTTCGGGTGTGAGCCAGCTCGTCGATCGGACCGACTACATGGGCGTTCTCAGTCACCTCCGGCGGCTCCGGAGCCCGCTGAGTCGGAGCCAGCCCCACTTCGAGGCGCGGGACCTCCACGCCACCCAGTGGGGGCGGATCTGTCCCTCCGAGACGCCGGAGGGGCCGAACTGTGGCCTCGTGAAGAACTTCGCGCAGGCGATGGAGCTGTCCCAGGACGTCGAGGACGAACAGGGACTCAAACGAGAGCTGGCGTCGATGGGTGTCGAGGGGATCCCCGGCATCGAGGGCGTCACCCCGAGCGCTGATTGAGATGAGTCAGGCACGCGACGCGAAAGTCTACGTGAACGGTAGCCTGGTCGGCACGCACGACCAGCCCGAACAGCTCGCCCATCAGGTCCGCGAGGCACGCCGCCGTGGGGACGTGGCCGAGACGGTGAACGTCTCGGTCAAGGGCCGGACCAACGAGGTCATCATCAACGCCGACGCCGGCCGGGCGCGACGGCCGCTGATCGTGGTCGAGGAGGGCGAGCCCCTCATCACCGAGGGCGAGGTCGAGGCGGTCACCGACGGCGAGACCGAGTTCGAGGATCTCGTCGACCAGGGCTACATCGAGTTCATCGACGCCGAGGAGGAGGAGGACATCCTCGTGGGCGTCGACGAAGGCGACCTCACCGAGGATCACACCCACCTCGAGATCGATCCCCAACTGATCTTCGGGATCGGTGCGGGGATGATCCCCTATCCCGAGCACAACGCCTCACCCCGGATCACGATGGGTGCGGGGATGATCAAGCAGTCACTCGGGCTGCCGAGCGCGAACTACCGCATCCGACCCGACACCCGCCAGCATCTGCTCCACTATCCCCAACTGTCGATGGTCAAGACCCAGACCACCGAGCAGATCGGGTACGACGACCGGCCCGCGGCCCAGAACTTCGTGGTCGCAGTCATGTCCTACGAGGGGTTCAACATCGAGGACGCGCTGGTGCTGAACGAGGGGTCGGTCGATCGGGCGCTCGCGCGCTCGCACTTCTTCCGGACGTACGAGGGTGAGGAGCGACGGTATCCGGGCGGTCAGGAGGATCGCTTCGAGATGCCCGACGACGACGTGCGCGGTGCGCGGGGCGAGGAGGCGTACACCCACCTCGACGAAGATGGATTGGTGAACCCCGAGACCACGGTCGACGAGAGCGCGGTGCTGCTCGGGAAGACCAGCCCCCCGAGATTCCTCGAAGAGCCGGACGACATGGGCGGGCTTAGTCCGCAGAAGCGCCGCGAGACGTCGGTGACGATGCGCTCGGGCGAGTCGGGCGTCGTCGACACGGTGACGCTGATGCAGGGCGAGGACGGCTCGAAACTCTCGAAGGTCTCGGTTCGCGATCAACGGATCCCCGAACTCGGCGACAAGTTCGCGAGTCGGCACGGCCAGAAGGGCGTCGTCGGCCACATCGCGCCCCAGGAGGACATGCCGTTCACCGAGGAGGGCGTCGTGCCCGACCTCATCATCAACCCGCACGCGCTGCCGTCGCGGATGACCGTCGGCCACGTGTTGGAGATGCTCGGCGGCAAGGTCGGCTCCCTGGAGGGCCGGCGGGTCGACGGCACGGCCTTCACCGGCGAGGACGAGGAGGAACTCCGCGGCTCGCTCGAAGAACACGGGTTCGACTCCAGCGGGAAGGAGATCATGTACTCCGGCGTGACGGGCGAGAAGATCGACGCCGAGATCTTCGTCGGGACCATTTTCTATCAGAAGCTCTACCACATGGTCTCGAACAAGATCCACGCCCGTTCTCGGGGACCGGTCCAGGTGCTCACGCGCCAGCCGACCGAGGGGCGCGCCCGCGAGGGTGGCCTCCGGGTCGGCGAGATGGAACGGGACGTGCTGATCGGGCACGGTGCGGCGATGGCGCTGAAGGAGCGCCTGCTCGACGAATCCGACCGGGAGTTCGTCTACGTCTGCGGGGAGTGTGGGATGAGTGCGGTCGAGAACGTCGAGCAGCGTCGGGTGTACTGCCCGAACTGCGGGGAGGAGACCGAGATCCACGAGATCGAGATGAGCTACGCGTTCAAACTCCTGCTCGACGAGATGAAGGCGCTGGGGATCGCCCCGCGGCTCGAACTCGAGGACGCGGTCTGATCTACTCTATCAACACCACCAACACATGAGCACCAACGCAACACCCAAGGAGATCGGTGCGATCGACTTCGGGCTGATGAACCCGGAGGAGTACCGCGAGATGAGCGCGACGAAGATCATCACCGCCGACACCTACGACGACGACGGCTACCCCATCGACATGGGGCTGATGGACCCACGTCTGGGAGTGATCGACCCCGGCCTCGAATGCAAGACCTGCGGCCAGCACTCGGGGTCGTGTAACGGCCACTTCGGCCACATCGAGCTCGCCGCGCCCGTGATCCACGTCGGGTTCACGAAGCTGATGCGGCGGCTGCTCCGGGGCACCTGCCGGGAGTGCTCGCGGCTCCTGCTCGACGAACAGGAGCGCAACGAGTTCGCGAACCGGCTCCAGCGGGCACGCGAACTCGACAACGACGTGAACGACGTGACGAAGGCCGCGATCCGGCAGGCACGAAAGAAGGATCGGTGTGCGTACTGCGGCGAGGAGCAGTACGACATCCAGCACGAGAAGCCGACGACGTACTACGAGGTCCAGGACGTGCTCGCGGCGGAGTACCCCGAGCTGATCGCCGAAGCGATGCAGCCCGACGAGGAGTCGGGCGATCCCGGGAGTTCGCCCCAGCAGCTCGCCGACGAGACCGACATCGACCTCTCGCGGATCAACGAGATTCTGGGTGGGGAGTTCCGGCCGCGCGAGGCCGACCGCGAGGCGATCGAGCGCGCGCTCGACGTCGATCTCACCGAGGAGGACATGAACAAGCTGATGCCGAGCGACATCCGGGACTGGTTCGAGGCGATCCCGGACGAAGACGTCGAAGTGCTCGGGATCGATCCCGAGCGCTCGCGCCCGGAGTGGATGGTGCTCACCGTCTTGCCCGTGCCGCCGGTCACCGCCAGGCCGTCGATCACGCTCGACAACGGCCAGCGGAGCGAGGACGACCTGACACACAAGCTGGTCGACATCATCCGGATCAACCAGCGGTTCATGGAGAACCGTGAGGCCGGCGCGCCACAGCTCATCATCGAGGACCTCTGGGAGCTGCTCCAGTACCACGTCACGACGTTCATGGACAACGAGATCTCGGGCACGCCGCCCGCCCGTCACCGCTCGGGCCGGCCGCTCAAGACCCTCTCCCAGCGACTGAAGGGCAAAGACGGCCGGTTCCGCGGCAGCCTCTCGGGCAAGCGTGTGAACTTCTCGGCTCGTACTGTGATCTCGCCGGACCCGACCCTCAGCCTCAACGAGGTCGGCGTCCCCGAGCGGGTCGCCTCGGAGATGACCCAGACGATGAACGTCAACGAGCGCAACATCGAGGAGGCGCGCCAGTACGTTCGCAACGGCGCGGAGACCCACCCCGGCGCGAACCGGGTCATCCGCCCCGACGGCAAGGTGATGAAGATCCTCGACCAGGCGAAAGAGGAGCTCGCAGAGCGGATCGAGCCCGGCTGGCAGGTTCAACGGCACCTCTCGGACGGCGACATCGTGATCTTCAACCGCCAGCCATCGCTCCACCGGATGAGCATCATGGCCCACGAGGTCGTGGTGATGCCGTACAAGACGTTCCGGCTCAACACGGTGGTCTGTCCGCCGTACAACGCCGACTTCGACGGCGACGAGATGAACATGCACGCCCTCCAGAACGAGGAGGCGCGTGCGGAGGCCCGCGTGCTGATGCGTGTCCAGGAGCAGATCCTCTCGCCGCGGTTCGGCGAGAACATCATCGGCGCGATTCAGGACCACGTCTCGGGGACGTACCTCCTCACTAACGCCGACGGCGAGCCCGGCGAAGTCGAGGGGGACGACGGAGTCCCACGGTTCAACGAGACCCAGGCGCTCGACCTGCTCCGGGCGACCGCGGTCGACGGGCTGCCCGAACACGATGGCACGGCGGACGACCGGCCGTACTG
This sequence comes from Halococcus agarilyticus, assembly GCF_000334895.1. NCBI lineage: Archaea > Methanobacteriati > Methanobacteriota > Halobacteria > Halobacteriales > Halococcaceae > Halococcus > Halococcus agarilyticus. The sequence goes on from NZ_BAFM01000007.1 coordinate 157,525, forward strand.
GACCGGCCGGACGATCTTCTCCGAACTCCTGCCCGGCGCACTCGACCTCGAGTTCGGCTCGTCGGCGGGCGACACGGTCGTGATCGAGAACGGCCAGCTGATTCAGGGCACCGTCGACGAGGACGCGGTCGGCGCGTTCGGCGGCGAGATCGTCGACGCCATCGTGAAGAAACACGGCGAGACGCGCGCCCGCGTGTTCATCAACGAGGTCGCGTCGCTCGCGATGCGCGCGATCATGCACTTCGGCTTCAGTCTGGGGATCGACGACGAGTCGATCCCGGAGGCCGCCGAGACCCAGATCGACGAGAGCATCGCGAACGCCTACGAGCGGATCGACGAACTCATCACCACCTACGAGGACGACGAGCTCGAATCGCTGCCCGGTCGAACGGTCGACGAGACCCTCGAGATGAAGATCATGCAGACGCTCGGGAAGGCCCGCGACTCCGCCGGCGACATCGCGGAGGACCACTTCGCGGAGGACAACCCCGCGGTCATCATGGCCGAGTCGGGCGCGCGTGGCTCGATGCTCAACCTCACTCAGATGGCGGCTTGCGTCGGTCAGCAGGCGGTCCGTGGCGAGCGGATCAATCGCGGGTACGAGGACCGCACGCTGAGTCACTACAAACCCGACGACCTCTCGGCGGAGGCCCACGGGTTCGTCGAGCACTCCTATCGCGGCGGGCTCACGCCCCGGGAGTTCTTCTTCCACGCGATGGGTGGCCGCGAGGGCCTCGTGGATACCGCAGTGCGAACCTCGAAGTCGGGCTACCTCCAGCGCCGCCTGATCAACGCGCTGTCGGAGCTCGAAACCCAGTACGACGGCACCGTCCGGGACACGAACGACAACATCGTCCAGTTCGAGTTCGGCGAGGACGGCACCAGTCCGGTGGAGGTCTCTTCGAGCGCCGACCACGAGATCGACGTCGAGTCGATCGCGGACGACGTCCTCGCGGCGGAGTTCGAGGACGAGGGCGAGGCGTTCATCGCCGAGCCGACGACCAACCTCTCGGAGGCCGCCGACGATCGGATGGTCGACGATCGCAACGACTCGCCGATCGAGGTGCCACAGGTGAACGATGACTGAGATCACGAGCCGGATCGAGACGACGGTCGAGGGGACCGACCTCCCGAAACGACTCAAGGACGAGGTGTACGAAGCGATCGAGGCCCGCGAGGTGACGGCCGAGGAGGCCGACGAGATCGCGGGTGCGGTCGAGGAGCAGTACCTCGACAGTCGGGTCGACCCGCTCGATCCTGTGGGTACTGTCTCGGCCCAGTCGATCGGGGAGCCAGGCACCCAGATGACGATGAACACGTTCCACTACGCGGGCGTGGCGGAGATCGACGTCACCCAGGGGTTGCCGCGGCTGATCGAGCTCGTCGACGCGCGGAAGACGCCCGACACGCCGACGATGCACGTCTTCCTCGACGAGGAGCACGCCGCCGACCGCGAGCGCGCCCACGAGGTCGTCTGGCGGATCGAGGCGACCCGCATTCTGGCGCTCGGGGACGTCTCGACCAACGTCGCCGACATGCTCGTTCAGGTCGATCTGAACGAGCAGACCTTAGAGGAGCGGATGATCACGCCGGAGGAGGTCGCGGAGATCATCGAGGACAGTCTCGGCGTGGAGGTCATCCAGTCGGGGACCACCGTCGAGTTCGGCCCCGACCAGCCGAGCTATCGCGACCTGCTCCAGCTCGTCGAGGAGCTGCGCGAGATCGTGTTCAAGGGGATCGACGAGGTCTCGCGGGTCGTGATCCGAAAGGAGGAGACCGATCGGGGCGAGGAGTTCGTGCTCTACACCGAGGGGTCGGCGTTCGGCGACGTGCTCGAGATCGAGGGCGTCGACGCCTCCCGCAGCACCTGCAACAACATCCACGAGATCCACCGGAACCTCGGGGTCGAGGCCGCACGCGAGACCATCATCGAGGAGACGATGAACACGCTCGAAGAGCAGGGGCTCGGCGACGTCAACATCCGCCACCTCATGCTGGTCGCGGACATCATGACCGCCGAGGGCACGATCGAGTCGATCGGCCGCCACGGCATCTCGGGCTCGAAGGACTCGGTGCTCGCCCGTGCCGCCTTCGAGGTCACGGTCAACCATCTGCTCGACGCGGCGGTCCACGGCGAGATCGACGACCTCAACGGCGTGACCGAGAACGTCATCGTCGGCAAGCCGATCAAGCTCGGCACCGGCGACGTCAACCTCCGGATGGGCGGCACGAGCGGGGCGGCCGGCGGCGCGGACGACGAGACTCGCGCGGACTGAGATGCGCGTGACGCTCTCGGACGCGGCGCGCCGACACATCGCGCTGTTCGAGGACGTCACGGGCGCGCCCGCCGTCGACTGTCTGTTCGACGACGCGAACGACCGGGTCTGCTTTCTGGTGGCCGCCGGCGAGATGGCCGACGCGATCGGTCCCGACGGCCGAACGGTCGAAAAGGTCGAGGAGCGCCTCGATCGGTCCGTCACCCTCGTCGAGAACGCCGATACACCCGAGGCGTTCGTCGCCAACGCGCTCGCGCCCGCCGCGGTCTACAACGTCACGATCAGCGAGAACCGGGATACCGTGGCCTATGCGGAGGTCGACCGGGCCGACCGGGGCGCGGCGATCGGCACGGACGGCCGGCGGATCGAGACCGCGCGGCGGCTGGCGAAGCGCCACTTCGATATCGACGACATCGAACTCGCGTAGCGTTCTCGTGGAGAGAGACCGAAAGCGGTGAACAGTTTGGAGGATGGGAGAGGAGAGAACGAGAGCAGAACCGCGACTGCCGGTGCAAATGAGAGACCGCCACCGCTCCGCAAACCACACCGCCCCGCAACGGCCACACGCCTCCCCAGCCGATTCCTTCGTTCCGCTCGCTGCGCTCGCGTCGCTCAGTCATCCCTCGCACGAGCGGGCGCGCTCCTGCACCGCAGCGCGCCCGCCGCGCGCCAACCAAACCCAAAATCCACACCGACAAGCGCGCCGCGTCGACACGGCCATTCGAACCCCGAAAAGGGAGGCTTAAGTGTGCCCGTCGGATAATCGACCCATATGGCCAACGGCAAGTACGCGGCGCGGAAACTCAAGAAGGACCGCCAGAGCCACCGGTGGTCCGACTCGGAGTACGCCCGGCGGGAGCGCGGGCTGCGCGAGCAGTCGGACCCGCTCGAAGGCGCTCCGCAAGGACGTGGCATCGTGCTCGAAAAGGTCGGCATCGAGGCCAAGCAGCCGAACTCCGCGATCCGAAAGTGTGTCCGGGTTCAGCTCATCAAAAACGGCAAGCAGGTCTCGGCGTTCTGTCCCGGCGATGGCGCAATTTCGTTCATCGACGAGCACGACGAGGTCACGATCGCGGGCATCGGCGGCGCGAAGGGCCGCGCGATGGGCGACATCTCGGGCGTGAACTACAAAGTCGAGAAGGTCAACGGCGTGAGCCTGATCGAACTCGTCCGCGGGAACGCGGAGAAGCCGGTGCGATAATGTCCGCCGAAGAGGACGCCCCCGAGCCGGAGAAACCCGCCGGGACCGACGAGGAGAGCGAAACCGACGCACAGCTGTTCGAACGCTGGGCAGTCACGGGCTTCGAGTACAACGACCCCTCGACCAAGCGCTACATCACGGTCACCCCCGTGGAGCACACGATGGGTCGCCACGCCGGCAAGCAGTTCCAGAAGAGCGAGGTCTCGATCGTCGAGCGACTCATCAACCGGCTGATGCAGACCGACTCGAACACCGGCAAGAAACAGCAGGCCACCCGGATCGTCCGGCAGGCGTTCGAGGAGGTCCACGACCGGACCGACGAGAACCCGATTCAAGTACTGGTTACCGCGGTCGAGAACGCCGCCCCGCGCGAGGAGACCGTCCGCCTGAAGTACGGCGGGATCTCGGTTCCTCAAGCTGTGGACGTCGCCCCCCAGCGCCGGGTCGACCAGGCGCTCAAGTTCCTCGCCGAGGGCGCGTACAACGCGTCGTTCAAGTCGCCGACCGACGCCCACGAGGCGCTCGCCGACCAGCTCACCGGCGCGGCGAACTACGACGTCCAGACGTACGCGATCAACCAGAAAGAGGAGAACGAGCGCGTCGCGGCCGCCGCTCGCTGATTCGGTCGAATCGGTTTTCGGTTCGATCGTCGGGTTTCCGTCCTCCCTGTTTTCGGCCGCCGAGCAGTCGTGACGAGCAGCGGCGGCCTCAGTCGGCGGCGTAGTCGGTCCGAGTCGCGTACTCGCGGGTCGCCTCGACCAGCGCCCGTCGGTACTCGCCCTCATCGGGATCGGCCCCGAGGTCCCGAAATCGGCGCTTGAACGCCGCGAGCTCGATCCCGGCGGCGTCGTTCGCGGCGGCGTGGGCGAGATCGTACAGCCGGTGATCGTCGTCGATGCAGTCGTGGCGTTCTAAGAGTGCGAGCGCGAACGCCGCGTTGACCGCGGTGATCTCGGGGTCGGCTGCTGGCGTCAGCCTGGTCCACGACGGCGGATCGACGGGCCGATCGGCGAGCGCGGCCGCGAGGCTCGATTCGAGGAACGCCACCAGGCGATCGGCGGGAGCCACAGTAAGGGTAATGTCGTCGGCGTAGATGTCCTTCATGTGGTTCGCGATCTGATAGCAGTGTGAGAGCGTCCGCTGTTCGACCGAGTGGCCCGCCAAGGCGAGGTAGAGCGCCTCCCGCGTCGACTGGACGTGTGAGGGGTGGTCGGTCTCGTGGCGACGCATGTGGGAGTACTCGTGGAGCGCGAGCGGGCGCGCCATCGCGGAGTTCGCCGCCTGGCGGGAGATGTTCAGGACGTGATGGTCGTCGTAGTGGGCGGTCCACGTCCGCGAGTCGGGGTTGTCGCGAACGTGGATGTCGACCGGGAGGGCGAGATCGTGTTCGGTCGTGAAGAGGTCGCGCGCGCCGAGGAACGGTTCGGTCGGGCCGGCTGACTGCACGCGGACATCCATGTGTACTCATCACAGGCCGGTGCGGGTATGACTCTTGTGCCGGCGAGCATGGTAGTGGTAACTTAGCGATTCCGCGGAGACGGAGGACGTAACCGGCTTGAAAGCCCCGGCGCTCTCGACTCCCGCGGCTCGCTGCGGTCCTCGGCCTGCGGCCTGCGGCCTGCGGTCCTTACTTCGCCGGGGTTCGTCGAGAGCGTCGCCCCTTTCAGTCCCGCCCGTGGCGGTTGCTTGGCCAGTCGTTGCCTAAGTTAACGGTGCCGCGAGCATCACAGCCACGCGCTCCAGTGGCAGTACCGGTGTGTCACTTCCTCATCTTTCGAACTCCGCGCTCACTCGCTTCGCTCGTTCACGCGAAACACCGTCGTTCCACTCGCGTTGCTCGTTCCACGACGAGCTTCCGCCTCGCTGTCGCTCGGCGGAAACAGCACCCTTTTGACCCTGCTTCCGGTACGAATCGACATAATGGGCCGACGCAAGAAGATCGTACAGGAGTGCGAGCGGCTGATGGACAACCCGGAGAACATCCGGAACATCGCGATCGCCGCGCACATCGATCACGGCAAGACGACGCTGACGGACAACCTGCTCGCCGGCGCGGGCATGATCTCCGAGGACCTCGCGGGCGAGCAGCTCGCGATGGACACCGAGGAGGACGAGCAGGAACGCGGGATCACCATCGACGCGGCGAACGTCTCGATGACCCACGAGTACCAGGACACCAACCACCTCGTGAACCTCATCGACACGCCGGGCCACGTCGACTTCGGCGGCGACGTCACCCGGGCGATGCGTGCGGTCGACGGCGCGCTGGTGGTCGTCGACGCGGTCGAGGGCACGATGCCCCAGACCGAGACCGTGCTGCGCCAGGCGCTGCGCGAGAACGTCAAGCCGGCCCTCTTCATCAACAAGGTCGATCGCCTGATCAACGAGCTCCAGGAGGGCCCCGAGGAGATGCAAGAACGCCTCCAGGCCGTGATCGGCGACGTCAACGAGTTGATCCGGGGGATGGACGAGGAGCGCTACGAGGACGGCTGGAAGGTCTCGGTCCAGGACGGCACCGTGGCCTTCGGCTCGGCGCTCTACAACTGGGCGACCAGCCTGCCCCAGATGCAGGCCACCGGGATCGACTTCGGCGACATCATCGACTACAACCGCAACGACGAGATCGACGAGCTCCGCAAGCACTCGCCGCTCTCGAACGTCGTGCTCGACATGGTGGCCGAACACTTCCCGAACCCCGTGAAGGCCCAGCCAGAACGGGTTCCCACCGTGTGGCGTGGCGACGACACGACCGATCTCGCCGAGGGGATGCGCCTCGTCGACGACGAAGGCGAGGTCGTGTTCATGGTGACCGATATCGGGATGGACCCCCACGCCGGCGAGATCGCCTCCGGGAGGCTGTTTTCGGGTACTCTGGAACGCGGCCAGGACCTCTACGTCTCCGGGACGGCCGGCACGAACCGCATCCAGTCGGTCGGGATCTTCATGGGCGGCGAGCGCGAGGAGGTCGAGCGCGTTCCCGCCGGGAACATCGCCGCCGTCACCGGACTCCGTGACGCGATCGCGGGCTCGACGGTATCGAGCGTGGAGATGACGCCGTTCGAGTCGATCGAGCACATCTCCGAGCCCGTCATCACGAAATCCGTCGAGGCTCAGAGCATGGACGACCTCCCGAAGCTGATCGAGACGCTCCAGCAGGTCTCGAAGGAGGATCCCACCATCCGGATCGAGATCAACGAGGACACCGGCGAGCACCTCATCTCGGGCCAGGGCGAGCTCCACCTCGAAGTCATCACCCAGCGCATCGAGCGCAACCAGGGCATCCCGGTCACCACCGGTGAGCCGATCGTGGTCTTCCGCGAGGCCGTCCAGCAGCCCTCCGACATGGTCGAGGGTCAGTCGCCGAACCGTCACAACCGCTTTTACCTCACCGTCGAACCCCTCCCGCAGGACGTGGTCGAGGTCATCCAGCGCGGCGAGGCGTCGATGGACATGCCCGAGCAGGAACGCCGCGAGGCGCTCCAAGAGGCGGGGATGGACAAGGACACCTCCCAAGACGTCGAGACCATCCACGGCACGAACGTCCTGATCGACGACACGAAGGGGATCCAGCACCTGAACGAGACGATGGAGCTCGTCGTCGAGGGCTGGGAGGAGGCGCTCGACGACGGTCCCCTCGCTGCGGAGCCAGTCCAGGGAACCCTCATCCGGCTCGACGACGCCCGGCTCCACGAGGACGCCATCCACCGTGGGCCCGCCCAGGTCATCCCCGCCGTCCGCCAGGCGGTCCACCGCGCGCTGATCGACGGTCGGATCTCGATGCTCGAACCCATCCAGAACGTCCGGATCGACGTCCCAAGCGAGCACATGGGTCCCGCCTCGGGCGAGATCCAGGGTCGCCGTGGCCAGGTCGACGACATGTACCAGGAGGGTGACCTCATGGTGGTCGAGGGCGTCGCGCCGGTCGAGGAGATGATCGGCTTTGCGAGCGACATCCGTTCGGCGACCGAGGGCCGCGCCTCGTGGAACACCGAGAACGCCGGCTTCCAGGTGATGGCCGACAACCTCCAGCCCGAGACGATCAAGCAGATCCGCGAGCGCAAGGGGATGAAGCTCGAACTCCCCGCTGGTGTGGACTACTTTTAGACACCCACTTTTTTTACTTCGTCGGGTGCGCTCGCTTCGCTCGCCCACCACTCTCTGCTCCGGG